>DVLR01000311.1 GCA_018715425.1 Candidatus Merdenecus merdavium | reverse complement strand
AAATGATTTTATTATGCAATGGTTTTGTATCATTATCGAAACAATATCATGTTGCATCACAATCAAAAACTCAACTTCACATTAATGCTGATCCATGACCAGCCTTTCTTCATCACAATTTCTGATTGACGGTACAGAAAAACAGATCAAGGCTGCTACTAAAGTAATAATACCTGCAAGTAAAAACCAGTTTTCTACACCAGCCACTTCTGTATATACGCCTGAAAAGCCAAGTCCAATGGGTCCTGCTAAATACTGTATACTTTGAGATAAAGAAAGGACTCTTCCCATATGTTGTTCCTGAAAACTTTGCTGTAATAAGGGAGTATACATGCCCCAGTAAAATGGACCTGACAATCCCATAAGAAAAGAGAAACCAACAAACCATATATATTGATCAGGATTTAAAATTCCTGAACCAATCAGAGAAACGCTCATTAATAAGTAGGAAAAGACAATGGTCTTTAACTTATTTTTGTTCTTAAAAAACTTACTGATCATCACCGAACCAACTAAAAGTCCAACAGAAAATACAAATTCTACGGCACTAGCATTTCTACTATTGCCACCGAAGTAAGACATGCTCATGAGAGGAAACAAAGCGCTGGTCGGCATTAAAGCAATGGTATAAAGACTCCCTACCAAAACTAGACCCATAACACCCTTTTTTGATTTAAGTACTTCAAATCCTTCTTTTGCTTCTTCTATTACATGAACTCTCCTGGCTTTATTTTCCACTTTAGGTTTAGGGATATAACAAAACATTAACACTGTGATTGCGATCAACGCACCGATCACATCTAAGAAGATAATCACATTTAAACTAACAAAGCCATATAAGATCCCCGCTAATACAGGACTAAGCATATTGGATACAGAATTTAACCCTTGGGAATATCCAGCATACTTAGTCAGTTCATCTGCTGGTACGATCTGTGCTGTTACTGCATTTAAAGAAGGATCATGAAATCCCGTTCCGATGGATCGGATAAACAGTACTACCATAATCAACCAAACGGGAATCTCTCCAAAAGATCCCACCACAGCTAACATCAAGCATGCGAAAGCAATAACTAAATCAGAAACTATCATAATGGTTTTACGAGATAAACGATCAATGGCTACACCGATGAAGGGACCTAAGATCCCACGGGGAAGAAACCCCATTAACATGGACGCTGTTAATATTAGGGCGGAGCCCGTCTGATCTACTAAATACCAGACAATAGCAAACTGTAAAATAGAACTGGTCAATAAGGAAACCCCTTGGCCAGTCCAAATTTTGAAAAAATTATTTTTCCAATTATGATTCACGACTCACCTTTTTTAAAAACATCTCTATTTCCTCTTTACCAATACCAACTCCTAGTTTTGCGTCCAATCTTTCACCCTTCGAAATTAATGTTGGTACAGCTTCTACTTTATTTTCTATATAGGCATAGCGATTTGCTTCTTCTTGCTCTGTTACTTTTTCTTTTAATTCTAGTAAAAATTGCTCTGAATTTATTTTTAACTCTTTTGCACAGTCAAGTAATACCTCTTCATCTTCAATATCTTTACCATCTACAAACACTGCTTTAAATATATTTTTATGATAAGAGGTAACATCTAACCCTTGAGCTAACAAATATCTCATTCCAATAAATGCCTTATCACTTCTAGGGATTGGTGACATAGGATGGTTTAAAGTAAGCCCTGCCTCTTTAGCAAGAGGCTCTATGGTTTCTTCCCAAAATGGCTTAAGATCAGGAAACTTTGTTCTTGCCTCTGGCCTAGGATGAGCCTCACATCCTCTCCATAATACCTCTACATTAGAATGGTTTTTCATCACTTCTTCTAAATGATGAAGCCCAATATAACAAAATGGACACGTATAATCAAAAAACACTTCTATCTTCATCTTATCTTACCTGCCTTTCTTTCTTTTCTCTATTGTATACCATTTCTCTCTCTTTGGAAACACTGTAAAAATAAGATGGCATATTTTTCTCTATTTTTTATTCCTCTTTTTTCAAATAGCGTATAAGAGACATGACGGCCAAGCTCATGGATAGTAATGCTCCCCATAATAAAAGTTGAGCATCATCCTGTGTTTTAGGATTTGATTGATCATGAGTGATAGGCTTTGATTGATTCTCCCTACTATGATCCGTTTCGTGATTTATGATCTCCTCAGATTCTGTAATAATAGATTCTGTGTCTTGAGGCTGTGTCTCATCTTCTGAGAATTCTGTGCTGATTTCTTTTTCCGTCTCTCTTTCTCCTGTCTCTATTTCTTCTCCTGTCTGTATTTCTTCTTCTGTCTCTATTTCTTCTGGCCCTGATTCTAATAGAATATTTTTAATATGATATCCTTGAACTACACTTTCATATCCATCCACTGGCTCTTCCTCCAGCACATAGATGATTTCGTTTCCATCTATATCATATTTAGGGACGCAAAACTCATAGTTCCATTTTCCATTTTCATCTGCCCTTACTTCTACCGATGCAACCTTAAGATTGTTATTTTTTAAATACAGAGTAACACTTTCTGGCAATACAGCAGATGGATTTGCACTTAAATCCCATGTTTTTTCACCTTGGATCTTTTTATATACTCTTCCTATATAAGTATTCGTTTGAACTACCTCTACTTCGCCTTTAGGAACTGTACCGAAACCCTTTGTAATAGAAGTATTTTCATATCCTTCTTCCTGGTAATCCATTTCTTCTACCTCATAAGAAGATCCTACTGGTACACGAAATTCTATTTCCTCTTGATCTTTTAATTGAAACTCCCTAGGCTCTCCATCTACCCATAAGATAAATTCAAATGCCTTTTCTTGATCCTCCTCTGGCCTTTCTCCTAAAACCACCTTACGCACTCTGATTAAGGCATTCTCTTCGCCTTCAGATGGAGTTTCCACTGGTTGTTTTTCACTTAAAAAATGTAATGGTATTTCTATATTCCCTAAAATGGTACCACCGATTTTAGAAAGGCTGGACACATATCCTATATCACTATAATCACTTTCTGTTACATCATACTTTAACCCCTCAGGGATTCCTCTTATGACAGCATAGTCTCCACTTCCAAGCATGAGGGTATCTCCGCTCTTGATCCATTGTTCTTCCCCGTCATTTATCTGGTAAAGATAGCCCTCTTCATTTGATAGACCTTCAAACACTACTTTAAAAGCAAATAATTGCTCCTGATCATCCTCTATTCCTGTGACTTCTTTTTCGATCCTTAAACTTCCAGTATTCCCTTCCTGAATTCCGTCATAATTATAGAAATCCCCTGTTACTCCTGCCTGAATAATCTTACCACTCATGTCTGCAATACCACTAATGTAACCTTCTTCATCAAGTTCTACAATCTCATAGGAAAGGCCCATTGGTAGCCCCTTAAAGACCACTTGCTCTTCATGTTTTAAATGTAGAATATCACCACTAGTAAAGGAAATAGATTCTCCTTCTTTTTCGTAAGAATAGGTTCCACCATCAGAAAAATATACCTGGAAACGAAACTCTTTTTCTTGTATCCCTCTAGCTCCTAATAGGGTTTTATTGATTGTAAGACTGCCAGTATTCTGCACTTGAAAGATATTTCTAAACTCTACTTCCTCTTGGTCTTCTGAAATATTTCCCTTGTGGTTATTAGAAATCACTCCATATCCTTCCACAAGTTCCTCTTCCACATCATAAGAAAGCCCCAGGGGGAGATCTTCTATCACCAAGCGCTGTCCATGGGATAAGTCTACTGCATCATTGGAGTGAATCTCACCTTCTTTTATTTTTCCATTTGACTCATCATAAAGGCTAAATGGATAAGCTTCTTCCTCATCTCCTAAATGAATCAAAAAGGTAAAGGCCTCTTCTTTCTGCGCCTCTGATAGTGGTGTAGCGTCGCTATTTTCCACCCATTTTCTAATGGTTAATTCTTTTAGACTTCTGGAATTATAGGCATTGATCACCTTTAACTTTACTTGTGAAGGATCTTCTATAAAGGGGATTTCAAAAGGATATTCAGCATCCTTTTCTTCCTGCTGCATATCATAAGTATAAGAATAGGCTGGAGCTATCTCTTTAAAATAGTAATCACCTGGGTCCAATCCAGCTTCAAGAAAGATCTGTCCTTGCTCATTGGTTTCGTAGAGCCCACCAATCTGCGGCTCCGCTCCCTGTTGATCAACTTTAAATAAGGCAAAAGAAGCTCCTTTGATGGGTTTCGTCGTTTCGCTTCCATCCTTACCTCTTTCGTATTTATTTAATAATACTCCCACTGGATAATACTGTACTCCTGAGGCCACTCCTGTTTTATGTTGCTTAAATACGGTATTCGCCAAGGTTCCTGTGAGAAAAGCAGCAAGGAGCAAAGCCAGGATGAGAGTGAATGTTATGATTTTTTGTATCATATTCTTTTTAAACCTTCCTCTACTGTTCATGGCATGCTCCTATCACTTTGGAAAATCCTTTATCTACTTTTCTATATCTATCCTGTATCACTTTAAATTTCTGTTTATGGTTTTATCCACAATGCTGGGCGGTATTCTATGCCCTTTGAATTATAAGTTTGAGACGTTACTCCTTCATGTATAGTATTAGTTACTATATCTTGATTAGAGTTTCCTCCACTAGAACCTCTTAACCAATAAGATTTTTCTTGAATTTCCTCTTTATTATAGCCATAAACAAAATTGTATTCCTTCGAATCAAAAGGGTGTACTTTTGTAAAGGAG
>DVLR01000310.1 GCA_018715425.1 Candidatus Merdenecus merdavium | reverse complement strand
TGTACAATGGTCTTTGGATGATGATAAAGAAGGTTCTGCAACCCTTAATAACGAAGACCTATCTCTTGGTACAGGCTGTGGAACATTTGAATTATATCCAACAAAAAATATATATCAATTTCTTTTGTTAGATAAAGTAACAGGAAGAAGATGGCATGTTCAATGGGGATTTGAATCAAGTAAAAGATGGATAAAAAGAATCTATTAAATCAGTAATATGCATATTGCCATCACCGTTATCTTTTTTGCAGTGGTAATCTTTATTAAATTGAAGATGCCAATGTGGAAAGGCAAGTATTCTGAAAAACTTGTGAATAACAAGATTCAAGAGTTACCAGAAGAGTATGTTGTTTTTAATGATTTACTATTCGAAAGTAACGGATATTCAACACAAATTGACCATATTGTAGTTTCACCTTATGGTGTCTTTGTAATTGAAACAAAGGGATATAAAGGTTGGATTTTGGGCAGAGAGAACGGTGAATACTGGACGCAAACCATCTATAAAAGTAAACATCAATTTTACAATCCGATAAAACAAAACGCTGGACATGTAAGATTTTTGCATCATTTACTCAAATGTTCAACGGATATACTTTTTATTCCAATTGTCGTTTTCAATAACAGTGCGGAATTAAAAGTGCATGCTGACAATAACATAGTTGTAAACAGATATAATCTAAAACGTGCTATATTACAATACAGAACTGCTGTTCTTAATCAGGAGACCATAAATTGGATAATACAGACAATTAACCAGAATCGCATAATCGCTGATAAAGAGAAACTAAAACAGCATAAGCATAACGCAAAGGCTCGGCAATACAGAAGTTCACGCCTAATAAATCAAGGTGTTTGTCCTCAATGCGGAGGACATCTCATTTTGAGGAAAGGCAAGTACGGCACTTTCTATGGATGTTCAAACTTTCCCACATGCAAGTTTACCATAAACTCATAAATAGCAATCCTTGTTTTATATAGTATCAGAACATAAAACTAAACCCTTTCTTTCGTGATACATTGAATCGTTCAATTTCTATAGAAAGTGATTTCTTCAACTGCCTTGCCATAAAGTCCAAAAACGGCTGATTAGTTTCTTCATTCTGACATTGGCGCAGGGAAAGAATATATTCTTCTCTATCTTCTTTAAATATTTTGGTCGGAAAAAGGTGATAGCAAAATTGGATGTAGTTCATCAGTAATCGAGCCGTTCTTCCGTTGCCATCCACCCACGGATGAATAGTTACTAAATTAAGGTGGGCATTAAAGCTCAATTCGTATTGTTCTCGAAGTGTTCCCATTTTTTTTTGCTTCTCTTGAAGAATCGCACAAAGTTCATCCACCTTAGCAGGAACTTTCAAATAGTTCATATAAGAATGTCCACCAACACCAGCCGTAACACCACATAGACGGAACTCTCCTTTAGAAGAATCAAAAGAGCCGCCCAACACACTGTGAACGCTGCCAGTAGTACGCATCAACATTGCATTCAACCTTTTCAGAAAAGCAGGAGTTATAGGTACAAGACTGCCTGATTCAGTTTTGGCAAGTTCATACGCTTGCTTCAAATCTTCATTCATCAGATGATGCACAAGCGGTTTCCCTTTCGCTGTTACTCCCTCGTCAAAGAGAAGCTGCGTATCAAGTTCGGTCAACGTTGAGCCTTCTATGGCTGTGGAATGGGTAATGAGAGAATAAAGGTAGTACTTGTCATAGTCCACCGCTTCACTGATACCAAGTTTTTGAAACTTCTGGTACAACAGTTCTATTTCTTGCCAAACACCTTGTTCCATTACTTTTATTTAATAGGCTTTATTTCTTTTCAAAGGTAACTTATTTACTACGTTCAACCAAAAGAAATAATGACTTACTGCTATATTTTTTGCACGTGTGGGGAAAATGTGGGGAAAATTCAAGCAAAAGAAAAAGCTAAGTATTGAATTATCAATTACTTAGCTTTTATCTTTGTACCCAGACCCAGTACACAACCCTGACAACAAGAGATAAAAACAATCAATAAAGGAAAGAAATACAGCCAGTTAAATATATACTAATTATTCTTTATTATTGTTTTCACCCCTTTATATGCTAATTTTTGCCCCCTATTTGCTCCCTGAATAAATTTATTATTTATCTTTGTAAATAAGAGAATAACTGTATATAAAGACTTCAAATATGGCTAAAAATGATAGTAAAGTAACTGATAATCCTAAATTAAAAGAAAAGATTCTTTCAGATGGGCAACTGAGTCTCTATCTGGAGTATTATTTGGGATATTCAAAAGTTTATAACGAGGAATCAGATAAAGAGACTATTAAGATTGATAGAAAAAAAGAGTTTCTAAACTTATACTTGTATTCAAAGCCCAGAACTCCAGCGGAAAGGCTTCAAAATAAGGAAACATTGGAGCTTGCTAAAAAAATTAGATCAGAGAGAGAGCAGGAATTAAAAGAAAGTGTACATGGCTATAGATTAAAAAAAGATCGTGTTATTAATTTCTTGGATTATTTCAAGGCATATAATGATAACTACACAAAAAAAGACATCAGGATGATGCAAATAGCCCTGAATCGATTTAAAGATTTTCTAAAAGAATCATATCCTCAATTTTCCAGGAGCATCAAACCTGAACAAATGACTAAAGATATGATGATTGCTTTTGTTGAATATTTACAAAGTCGAAGCAAGGGAGAGGGTGCAAAAAGCATATATCAACGGTTTAAAAAAGTGGTTAAATATTCTATTGAGCATGATGTAATGATAAAAAATCCTTGTTTGGGTGTTATCTGCAAAGCAGATACTCAATCTTTGAGCAAAGATGTTCTTTCTCTGGCTGAAATTGAAAGCCTTATCATTACAACCTATGAAAATCAAAGCCAGGACATAAGACGTGCATTCATTTTTTGTCTTTACACTGGGATTCGATTTTGTGATGTAGCTGAGCTTAAATATAAAAATATCGATTATTCCAATAAACTATTATCATTTGAGCAAAATAAAACTAAAGGACATAGTTCTGCCAGCGGGGTTGTTATACCCTTGAATGACGGATTACTATCTCTAATCGGGGATACTCCAGTAGATGATGGAAATAACCCCTTAAAGGAAAATAAAATATTTAATTTACCCAGTCATACTATGTGCCTTAAAGCACTAAGAAGATGGACTAAAAGAGCTGGGATAACTAAGCATATCACTTGGCATTGTGCACGACATTCATTTGCTGTTAATATTCTGAACAATGGAGCAAATATAAAGACTGTAGCAAGTCTTTTAGGGCATTCAGGATTGAAGCACACCGAAAAGTACACTCGTGCTGTAGACAGCTTAAAAGAAGCAGCCATAAATAGTTTACCTGAACTTAAATTTTGAGATTATGAAATTATCAAGTATCGTATTAGAAGAACGTCGGAAAGCTTTGTCTGAGTTTTTTGATAGTCCTGATTTTAATAATAAAATAACAGCTATAATTGAAGATATAATACAAGATCCAGACTATCAGGCTGAAATGAGAAAGGACAAAATTAATCATGAAGCTAATTGTAAGTTTCAAAGATATTTAGGACGTTTGGACTATCTTGAATCTATCAATAAACCCAAAATGCCATGTTTGAAGATTGTAGCAAAGAGGAATTCTTCTCAGGAATAACCGAGGACCATTCTAATTACAGATGGTATAAGGGCGAAAAAGAGAACCCATACCAGAGTTATGATAAGCAACCTCTGGTAGCATCATTCTGGATCTATGAGCGTGATTTCCATCTCAGCTACCTGGATGCAATGGATACCAGCAAGACACTTGAAAAAGCCTA
>DVLR01000309.1 GCA_018715425.1 Candidatus Merdenecus merdavium | reverse complement strand
GATGAAAGATAAGACCGCACATCAGGAGATGAGCGGTCTTATTTTGTTTTAAAAATTTTTATGAAAATGTATTTGTTTTCGTTTTAAAATGTTTCACGGCATATGGTTTAATATTGGAACGGTATAAATTTATACCTAATTCCTTCTTCCACCTATGACATTTAAAATCAAAATAATAATCAACAATGGAAATACAAGTGGTAATAATAAATTAAGAATAGAAAATGCTATTGAGGTGATCACTGTAATAATTAAAACCACACTCAGTATCACAATTAATTTTCCATACCACGTATTTAATTTTAATTTTCCAAAACGTACATCCCATCGATTACCATTGTAATTTACACGAAAACCCTTCCTGTGATGTTGGTTTTCTTCGTATTGGTTTTGATATTCTGGTCCCTGCCCATAGGAATCATAAGGAGCGTCTTCACCATAAAACTCCCCACGAGAGCTACGGTTGGAAGAACCACCAAAATTATATGCTTCAATTAATGTTTTAGCTACTAAGGTAGGCCCACCTAATTCATCAATGACGTCCTCTTCCTCTTGTCCCTTAGCAACGGAATCTGATATATATTGATCATAGTAGCGAAGATTTTCTCTTACTTCACTATCTGGTAGTTCACCTCTTATGGAATTTTCTAGCTTTTGTAAAAATTCTATTTTCTTCATATTTACCTCTATACTTCTTCGATCTGTCATCCTTAAGTTGTTCTCATTTTATCATTTTATCCTTTATCCGTAAATCCATAATTCCTTAAACTTTTCTAAAGACTTCTTAAATTTCTACAATCACTTGCTCTAACGCCCCAAAAGCTTCCGTATTTTTACGCAATTCTATTTTTGGAACACCCAAAAACTTACGCATGGTTCATTTGTTTCATTGATCACGGAATGCCTCTGTTGAGCTAAGAGATACAATGCATCTCCTTTCTTTAAGCGATAAGTGTCATTTTCAATGATGATTGTTAATTGTCCTTCTAATACAATGCATACTTCATCGTATAGATGACGCCACTGAGGTGGTAATTCTACCTTCCCTGGCTCTATAATCAGATATTCATATACCTGATTATTATAACCAAAATCATATAATTTAGAAATTTGATTATATTGGCTAAACTTAGACGTCTTTGCTTCATCACTGCGAATGATGACCTCTCCATGTCTTTCTTCTGAAATAAGATCCGTTATGGTAATATCTAATATCTCACAAATCTTTTGTAAATTTTCAAGAGTTGGACTATTTTTATCCTGCTCTAAGGTGCTTAAATATCCCACTGATAGACCTGTATATTCTGCTAAGCTTTTAATGGTAACTCCTTTTAGCTTTCTGCGAATTCTAATTTTTTTTCCAATACCCATAATATTTTCCACTATTTACACCCGTTTCTATCTTTCATTTGGTTACGATTTAACCATATAGCCTTTATCTGCTACAGAATATCCCTTTGGCTAAACTGTACATCCTTTACCATTTGTTTTCAACTATAATTATAACCTATGATTTCTTTCTTTTCAATGAAAGCCTATGAGGTTTCAGTTTAACTCCAACAAAAATTGGTAATGCTAAATAAAAAGGAGGATTTATCATGAATGTAAAAGACAGTATTTTCATCAAAGCATTAAATAAATTTGATGATCATCCCTTTCTCGTTCGTATGAAGGAAGAAGAATATCTTATTGGCGAAGGTGACCCTACCTTTATTGTAAAAATGAAAAACAGCCCATCAGCCAAAGAATTAAGGACCAGTACTTCTCTTGCCCTTGGTGAAGCTTATATGCGAGGTGATATTGAGATTGATGGGGACTTATATCCAGCACTCAATCATCTGTTAGGACAAATGGGTAAGTTTTCAACAGACAAAAAGGCTTTAAGATCTATTATTTTCTCATCTGATTCAAAACGTAATCAGAAAAAGGAAGTCTCTTCTCATTACGATATTGGAAATGATTTTTATAAATTATGGCTAGATGATACGCTCAATTATTCCTGTGCTTATTTTAAAAACGAAGATGATACCTTATACCAAGCTCAAGTGAATAAAACACATTATATTTTAGAAAAACTTTATTTAAAAGAAGGAATGTCCTTATTAGATATCGGTTGTGGCTGGGGGTTTTTACTGATTGAAGCAGCTAAAAAATATAAAATCAAAGGTACTGGAATCACCTTAAGTAAGGAGCAATTCAAAGCATTCCAAGAACGTATTAAAGAGGAAGGGCTAGAGGATTATTTAACCGTTAAGATCATGGATTATCGTGATTTATGTAAATCCGACATGACCTTCGACCGCGTTGTCAGTGTGGGGATGCTAGAGCATGTTGGCAGAGGCCATTATGATCTCTTTTTATCTAATGTAGACCATGTATTAAAGCCAGGAGGGCTATTTCTACTTCACTATATCAGTGCACAAAAAGAGTATCCTGGGGATGCTTGGATGAAAAAATATATTTTCCCTGGTGGAACCATTCCATCTTTAAGAGAAATCATTGATTTAGCCCCAAATTACAACTTTAATACTTTAGATATTGAAAACCTAAGGCGCCATTATCATAAAACCTTATTATGCTGGAGTAAAAATTATCGAGAACATTTAAGTGAGATACAAGAAATGTTTGATGAAACCTTTGTACGCATGTGGGATCTCTATTTATGCGCTTGCGCTGCTACCTTTAACAATGGTATTATTGACCTTCACCAAATTCTATGGTCCAAAGGAGTCAACAATGACCTCCCCATGGCTCGATGGTATTAATTCTTTCTATTTGATACAATAAAGGAGGAGTCGATCTTATTGAATCGGCTCCTCCTTTAAATTGATAATCTTTACATCTTGACTATACGGCATTCTTATATTCTGATCTCTAAATTCTTTTACAATATCGTGCCTAATATTACTGCATGCAATAAAGTTATCCGAAATCTCCTTAGAGTAAACTGGACATCTTAAATTCACTCCATTAATATCTAATTTTTGTACTAATACTTGTACTTCCTCTACGCCCTGTTGAATTTCTTCCCTTGTTCTAGAGTCTGTAGAGTATCTTGAAACAATATCTTTGATCAGTTCAATGGCATGATCAATATCAGAGTTATAGGATATTTGTATGTCTAAATAATATTTATGAAGAATATTATCATAATGAAAGTTTTCGATTACCTCTTTTGCAATGACTGAGTTTGGTACAATAATGACTGCAGATGTAAATAAGTTTTGTATCATGGTATTGTTTAGATTAATATCTGTAACGATTCCAGATATATTACTGTTTACCAATCGAATCCTAGATCCTATTTGAAAAGGCTTAAATAAAATCAATACCAGACCCTGTAAAATATTGGCAAGGCTTTCTTGTAGAATAAATCCCAGTACTACTGCAATAAAAGGGCTGGCTTTAATTAAGCCAGACATCAAATCTCCTTTTCCCGTAAAAAAGGGCTCCAAGATCTGAATCACACTGTAAATAGCAATAAATGCCTGCAAAGCACTTTGTAAAAAAGTAACACCTATGCCTATTTCTCTTTTCTTTCGAATGATCTTAAACATCATGCTTAATGCTTTTAGAACCACGAGTAGAATGGCAAATTGAAGAATAGCCATTAAAACTTGATGATCCATTAAATTTTCCATACGATTCACTCCTCATTTCCTATCATTCCATGTCTTCCTCTATTTTATCATAGAACAGAAAATTATGCATATAGATATTCTTAATAAAGATTCTTATTAACAAGGTCGTAGGCTAATGGAAGTGAATCCATGATTTCAGGAGAATCACTCCTTCTCGTTTTTTATTTCAATCTCTACAACGGTATCGATTTCATCTGGTAATGGGTAGCAATCGCTTGCATGTTTATCAAAGAAAAAGAAAGCATGTTCTCTGAATTCTTGTAGATTCCAAAAAAATGTTTCTAAAACCTCTGAACGATCCTTGCACATCCGCATTTTTCCGACTTTTCCTGCCATATAAGGTAGACAAACGGCTCCCACTTGCTCTTCCATAACGTGTGCATACAGCTTGTTCCCATTTTGGGTAAATCTTCCCCACTCTGGTTTTGGAAAATCTGCTGCCCCGCATCCGTAGATGCTTAGGTTGTTTTCATCCATCCATTCTCCAACTTCTTCTAGGATTCTGACTGATTCTTTTGGAATCCTCCCTGTTCCATCGGGTCCCACATTTAAGATTAAGTTGCCGCCCTTACTTACGCAATCCACTAAGGTGCGGACTACCATTTTTGCCGTTTTATAATGGCTATCCGTTGAATGGTATCCCCAATGATTATTTAATGTAATACAGGCTTCCCATGGAATAGGATTTCCTGCAACGTCTTTAATCCCTTTTGGTGGAATCATCTGCTCTGGCGATGCAAAGTCTCCTGAATATGTGGTGGGATTTAAACTTCTGATAGATCCTGCATCTTCCGCACTTCCTTCCAGGCGATTATCAATAATCAAATGAGGTTGAATGGACCTTACCATTTCCATTAATTCTTCTGCTTTCCAGGTTTCATTTTTCATGTTGTCGTAGGAAAAGTCAAACCACATCAAATCTAAATGACCATAATTCGTTAATAACTCCTTTACTTGTCCATGCATAAATTCGTTATAACGATCCATATTATGCTCTTTCCCCTTAAAGGCCTCGTTGTTTCTCATTGGATGGAACTTATCCTTGTAATGTGGAAAGTCTTCATGTCTCCAGTCAATCAAAGAAAAGTAAAGTCCTACTTTAATGCCTTCGGCACGAAATGCTTCTAGAAACTCGGCCACCAAATCTCTCTTACACGGTGCGTTTGTGGATTTAAAATCTGTATATTTAGAATCGAATAAGCAAAATCCATCATGGTGCTTCGCTGTTAGCACTGCATATTTCATTCCTGCTTTTTTAGCTAATTTCGCCCATTCTTTCGGGTCATAATGTTCTGTTGTAAATTCATTGATAAATGGATCATAATCCTCTTTTGGCATACACTCATTACTTCTTACCCATTCACCTCTGGCAGGAATGGCATATAATCCCCAGTGGATAAACATTCCAAACCTTGCCTCTTGATACCATTTTGTTCTTTTCGTTCTTTCTGCCACTACATCATACTTCATATGGAAACCTCCTAGAAAATCTATATTTTTAAATACACGGCATATTATATCACATCACGAAGATGATAAAACCATAAAATTGTGATTCAAAAAAGACTACAACTTTATAAATCCCTCACAGATAGGATCAAACCAACTGCGATTCCAAGGATTGCTGGTATCATCCATGATAGACCGATTTCATAAAAAGGAAGTCTTTGTATAAGTTCTGTTAAGAAAGGAATCTTAATCCCTGCTTTTTGTAATGCATCGATTACACTGGTAAAACCTGTTGCCAACATTCCAATTGGGTAAACATAATGAAATTTTCCGATGAAACGATCCAGAAAAGCCAAAAATATGAGGACTATGGCAAGGGGATATATGGCATTTAAAATTGGTACCGATATTTCTAATATTTTATTTAATCCTAAATTGGCAATCGCTAAACTAATTGCAGCAAATATCATCACCCATTTTTTATATGATATCTTAGGAATTAAGGAATGGAAATATTCGCTGCAGCAACTTAATAATCCAATACAGGTGTTTAAACAGGCTATGAAGAAAATAATTGCAAGTAGGATCATCCCAATAGGGCCGAACAATGTATGGGCTGCATAGGTAAGTACTTC
>DVLR01000308.1 GCA_018715425.1 Candidatus Merdenecus merdavium | reverse complement strand
AATAGTTCTTGCTGTTATTCTCTCAGGGTGGCTTATATGGTATTATACGTTTAGAAAAAAAACAAATGGAAGAGTGAATAGGTTAATTGAAGAATCTCTGAAAAAAGGTAAAAATCTCCAGTTTACAGAGGAAGGAATTTCAGCAGATAAGATATACAAATATAGTGATATAGAAAACATTCTGATATATGATGAATTTTATTTTTTTATCTTAAAGCAGAAAGACCTGATTATTATGAAAATGAATTTGGAAAGAAAAAAACAGGTTGAGTCTATTTTGAAAAAAAACAAATATATTAGAGTGACGGAAAAAAGTAAACCATTTAATATTTACAAATATATAAAAAAGTAATAGAAACATACACACATGATCAGTAGTAAGCCGTTTGTTCTTTGACTAGAGCAGGCGGCTTTTTTCATGCCCTTTTTTATACATAGCGATTTCCTTTAAACGGGAAGATGGCTATTAAATTTTTCAGGAGAGGAGGGAAACCGTGATGTCAAACTGTAAAGTGATTGCGATTGCCAATCAGAAAGGCGGCACAGAGAAAACCACTACAACCGTCAACTTGGGAATCGGGCTTGCAAGAGACGGAAAGAAAGTTCTTTTCATTGACGCTGATCCACAGGGAAATTTAACGACTTCACTAGGGTGGGCGTAGCAGGACGAATCACCCGTTTAAGGTAAAAATGGACGAGAGCATGGTGGTATTGGTGGAAAGCGGTAAAGAGTCTGGTGTCCTCAACCCTGTCTTAGTCCGTCGGAAATTCCAGAGGGAAACGAAATGAACAAATATACATATAAAGGATCAAAATTACAAAATCACTTTACGGCATACCTGATGCAATTTGTCCGTGGGAAACGGCGTGATTATCTGGAAAAGAAAATCCAGATGGCAGAAGCGAAGGAACTGTTGGAGGACATTGGCCAGATGGAAGCAAGAGTTGTGATCGAAGAATTACTGGAGAACCAGACAAGGGAAGAACTTTTGTTATAGGAGGCACAAGGAAAATATTCGGAATGGAATAAGATGTCGGATGAAAAACTGATGGAGGCTCTCTATACGCTACGGGATGAGGAACGCAAATTAATCTACCAGCATGTGTTTGAAGAACGTACTTTTGAGGAAATGAGCAGCCTCAACGGGGTATCAGAGGAACGGTGCGAGGGTGTCTATTACTATGCCATCCGAAAAATTTGTAAAGTGATGGGAGGTGAAAAATAATGAATTTTGATAAATTATCACTATTGGCGAAAGAAGGGGATGCGGATGCTGTACTGGAGATTTTGGAGATGTACAAGCCGCTCTTGATCAAGAATGCCATTGTGAACGGCAGATTTGATGAAGACCTGTACCAGGAGCTGGTAAGCACGCTGCTACAGTGTATTCAGAGATTTTGCATGTCAGAATAGATAAGCATAATGTTAAATTCCATTGATTCTTAATGAGTATCATTCATAGAAGATTCATTGAATTTTACATAGATTTACTATTTGTTTTACAACAATAAGATAGTTGAAAGAAGTAAAAAATAATATGATTTATTTTGTTGAGTAAAATGAAAAATTGAGAAAGGAAATATTTATGTCGGAAATTACTTTGAGGAATATCTGCAAAATGTATGAAAATGAACACTACGCCGTAAAAGATTTTAATTTAGATATACATGATAAAGAATTTATTATTTTTGTAGGGCCTTCTGGATGTGGTAAGTCAACGACACTTCGTATGATAGCAGGTCTGGAGGATATCAGCGACGGAGAATTGTGGATTGATGGAGAGTTGTGTAATTATTATGAGCCTAAAGACAGAGGTATGTCAATGGTATTTCAGAATTATGCGTTATACCCTAACATGACAGTTTATGAAAATTTAGCATACGCATTAAAAATAAGAAAAATTTCAAAGAAAGAGATTGATGAAAAAGTACATAAGGTTGCAAAAACATTAGAGATTGAACATCTGTTAAATAGAAGACCAAGTGCACTTTCCGGTGGTCAGAAACAGAGAGTGGCGATTGGGAGTGCTATTATTAGAAAGCCGAAAGCTTTCTTGATGGATGAACCACTTTCTAATTTGGATGCAAAATTAAGGGCACAGATGCGTATAGAACTGGCAAAGCTACACACAGAATTAGAAACAACTATCATATATGTGACACATGATCAGACAGAGGCTATGACTTTGGGAACAAAGATTGTAGTTATGAAAGATGGTATTATACAGCAGGTTGACACACCAGCGAATGTTTATAATTATCCGGTAAATTTATTTGTAGCCAGTTTTATTGGTTCGCCGTCCATGAACTTTTTTGATGCCGTTGTTTTAGAAGAGGATGGGAGAATTGTTCTTTGTATTGGAGATAAAGAAGATGGAAAGAAAATTTATCCAGAAAAGAGAAAAGCGGAAGTGCTAAAAGAAAAAGAGTTTGGTAAAAAAGTAACAATTGGTATACGCCCGGAAGATATTTATGGATATGAAGAAACTGTCAAACGTGGATTTGAAACATGCAGTGTTGGGATAGAAGAAAAAATCACAGCTCGAGAGATGCTTGGTAC
>DVLR01000307.1 GCA_018715425.1 Candidatus Merdenecus merdavium | reverse complement strand
CTTGAACTTGTCGGTAGTGGTAAATAAGCAAGACTTTCAGCAGACCAGGGTCATTGTGCTCTGGTCTGTTTTTGAAGTTGTTTTAAAGCTTCATATTGCTAATAATGACAATGGTTGATTAGATAATATCTTGTCATAATATCACTTATGAGAAAGTAGGTAATAATGAACCAGTAAGTATTGAGGAAGAGCTTCCCTTTGAGATTCCTGAAAGTTGGGAATGGATTAGGTTTAAAGAATTGGTCAACTATTACATTGGAAAAACTCCGCCGCGAAAAGAAATTGAATACTGGAGTAACGGCTCAATTCCATGGGTATCTATTTCGGATCTCATAGATTATGGATCTGTAACTAAGACTAAAGAATATGTTAATGACTTTGCTGCCAAGAATACATTCAAAGAAAGAATAAGTAAAGCTGGAACGCTGCTTATGAGTTTTAAATTAACTGTTGGTAAAGTTTCTATTTTAGGAATGGATGCCTTTCATAATGAAGCGATTATTTCGATTTACCCTTTTGTAGATACAGACAAGATAGTAACACAATATTTATTCAATGTGCTACCACTCATCTCAAAAGCTGGAGATACTAAATCTGCAATAAAAGGAAAGACGCTTAATTCTTCAAGCTTAGATTCATTATTGATTCCACTACCACCATTAATGGAACAAAAGCGAATCTCTGATAAGATTCAAAAACTAACCCCTTTACTAAAAAAATATGATATAGTCGATCAAGAAATTATTAAACATAATAATAACTTTCCAAAAATACTCAAAAAATCAATATTACAAGAAGCTATTCAAGGAAAGCTTGTTCCGCAAAACCCATCAGATGAGCCTGCAAGCGTACTCCTGGAACGAATACGAGAAGAGAAACAAAGATTAATTAAAGAAGGCAAAATCAAAAAAGATAAGAATGAATCCATCATTTATAGAAGGGATAATTCTCATTATGAAAAGCGTTGTTCAACAGAAGTTTGTATCGATGCAGAAATACCATTTGAGATTCCTGAAAACTGGTGTTGGTGTAGGGCTTCTAGTTTAGGAAAAATGATTAGAGGACGCGGTATTAAGCGAGCAGAAATCACTGATCAAGGATGTCCATGTATTCGTTATGGAGAGATTTACACGGCCTATGAAATCTCTTTTATTGACACCATATCATTTATTCCTGCATCACTTGATAAAGACTGTCTGCACTTTACTTCTGGTGATGTAGTCTTCACATTAACTGGAGAAAATAAAGTCGATATTGCGAAAACGATAGCTTTTCTTGGGGACGGACAAATTGCGGCGGGAGGAGATTTAGCATTTTGGACTCATCACGAAATGAATCCTCTGTATCTGGTGTACTATATGGCATCACCTTATTGCATAGATCTTAAGTGCAAGGCAGCAACAGGCAACATCATCGTGCATATTTCTACTACAAAAGTTGGAGATTTTCTCATCCCTGTTCCGCCCCTTGCAGAACAAGAACGGATTATATCAGCAATTGAACGACTTTTCGCTATAGCCTCTGCTTTGTAAAGTTCTCATTATGAGAAGTTGAATGGAATAGAGCGTTGTATTGATGATGAAATACCGTTTGAAATACCTGAGAGTTGGGAATGGGTAAGGTTTGTAAGCGTTATAAACCTACAATCTGGACAAGACTTAACACCTGATATGTATAATGATAATTCAAAAGGAATTCCGTATATTACAGGTGCATCAAATATTGAAGATGGTAAAGTTATAATTAATCGCTGGACAGATAATGGTAGAGCGTTTGCATATACAGGAGATTTATTACTAACTTGCAAAGGCACTGTAGGTTTAATGGCTGTTCTTGAAAAGGACAAAGTGCATATTGCAAGGCAAATTATGGCTATACAGCCTATCATTGATATTGCTATTGAATACGTTAAACTTACTATAGAAACTATGGTAGGCGATTTAAAAAGTGGTGCAAGAAGTATGATTCCAGGTATTACTAGAGGTGATGTATTACAACGTTTAATCCCCTTACCACCCCTTGCCGAACAATATCGTATCGTTAAACGAGTAGAAGAATTGCAAGACCTCATCAAAGAATTGTAAAAGTTAAAAGGTATAATATCATAGCGAAAGGAGGTCTTTCGCTATGATAGATAAAAATAAATTTGAAAGACATATGAGAGCAGAGAATCTCTCAAAAAACACAATATCATCTTATTTATTTGCAGTTAATCAGTACGATAATCAATATGATGATATAACGCTCAAAAACTTAAAATCTTATAAGGTTTGGCTCATTGAAAGCTATAAGCCTAAGACAGTAAATCTCAGATTAAGAGCAATAAACTGTTATTTAGAATCCATCGGAAAAGAAAAATGGAAATTACCTTTTGTGAAGATTCAACAGAAAACATTTTTAGAGAATGTCATCAGTGAGGCAGATTATGAATATTTTAAGAATTGCCTCAAACGTGATGATGAGCTATTTTGGTATTTTGTCATTCGCTTTCTAGCCACAACAGGAGCTAGGGTAAGTGAACTTATCCAAATCAAAGTAGAACACATCAAACGAGGGCATCTTGACCTATATTCAAAAGGTGGAAAAATACGAAGAATTTATATCCCTAAGGTTGTACAAGAAGAAGCCCTTTCATGGTTGGCAGATAAGCAACAAGAAAGTGGCTTTATTTTTTTGAATAAGTATGGAGATAGAATTACTACAAGAGGAATATCTGGACAACTAAAGAAATTAGCAAGTAGATATGGGATTGATCCTATAGTAGTGTATCCACATTCATTCCGTCATCGATTTGCTAAGAGTTTTTTAGAGAGGTGCAATGATATAGCTTTTTTAGCCGATTTGATGGGACATGAGAGTATTGAAACAACTCGTATATATCTGCGTAAAACAGCCACAGAACAACGAGAAATTGTAGATACAGTTATAGATTGGTAAAGTAAAGAAAGGCATACACTCCACAGTAAGAGTGTATGCCTTAAATTATAGTTGTTCGATTTTTGGCAATAATGAATCGATTTTGCTTACAATGCGGTCTTGTTCTTCTATAGGTGGCAATGGAAAAAGAAGCATATGTAAAGCATTTGAGGATAGTCCCTTTATTCCAATACCCTTTCCTCCTATCAGACTTATATGCTTATAAAAATAAAAAATAAAATAATAAAATCGCATATTAAGAACAGTATATCCACGTAATCTGTGAATATGATTTTGAATTCTTATAGGGTAATCATTATTCCATATTGCTGATCTTCCAATATCTCCACCTTCACAAACTAGTAAATCGCCTTTAGATACTGTGCATTTTTCAAGTTCTGATTCAGTAAATGGCATTTCTCTTAAGTTATCTAATGAAAATTTATCCCAATATAAATTAGAAGTTGTTATATAAGTTAATTTTGTTCCTGTAGTTTTTGAAGCATTAAGTGCTTTTCCTGTATTATGTTGAAATATTGTTCCAAGTCTCACCCATTCCCAACTCTCGGGTATCTCAAACGGTATTTCATCATCAATACAACGCTCTATATCATTTAACTTCTCATAATGAGAATTATCCCTTCTATATATGATGGATTCGTTCTTATCTTTTTTGATTTTACCCTCTTTAATCAATCTTTGTTTTTCTGCTCTAATGCGTTCTAATAAGACACTTGCTGGTTCATCTGACGGGTCTTGTGGCACTAATCTTCCCTGAACTGCTTCTTGTAAGATGGATTTTTTAAGTAAGACTGGAAAATCATTTTTCAGCTTATCAAGGGAATTTTGTTTATCTCCGTATCGCTCGACTAAGGGTAAGAGTTCTTCTAACTTGTCGACAATACGACTTTGTTCGCAAAGTGGTGGAATAGGAATATATTGTTCCTTTAATAAACTATAATGTCTAGCATATCCTCTATTTCTAAGTGTTTCTGCTGCATATTGCATCCAGAAAAAAATGTATTTAGGATTACATCCTATTATTTGATGAAACTTTGTCCCATCTGCACCTATAATAAATTCAAAATCAATGTATTTTACATTACGAGTATGGTCACCAAACATAACTAGTGGTAGTATGTTTATTTTCTTTTCATTCTGATTGGAATAACCATCAATCAAATCTTTACTTTGACTTACTACAGGAATTTTACCTATATGTAGAACTTCTTTTGAGCGAATTTGATTGTTTTTAGAACCTATAGGATTGCTGATTGTATGTATCCTCACCCACTCCCAACTACCTGGTATACCAAAAGGAAGATCATCCTCAATACTTATTGGTTCATTTTTACCTATTTTCTCATAAGTGATATTATCAGTACCACGGAAGATGAAAGAAGGGTTCTTTTCCTTTTTTATTTTTTTCTCTTTTATTAGTTTTTCTTTTTCTTCACGAATACGCTCTATCAGAACACTTGCTGGTTCGTCATTAGGATCTTGAGGGACTAATTTTCCTTGTATAGCCATTTGAAGGATTGAATTTTTTAGTTGTTGTGCATTCATTAATTATCCTCCTCAAAGTTAATACCGAGAATATCAGTAATTTGTGATAGAATTTTATCTATATCGGCATTCAGACTTGCTCGCTTTTCTTGATATTGTTGGATTAATTCTTTTGGAGGTAGAATTTCTTCCTCTTCATGAGGAAAACCACAAAGGTCAATATTGAAGTTACGCTTCTCAATTTCTTTGTAAGTATATTTTTTTGCCTTATCAAATCCATCAATATTAATTTCTTCTCTGTTCTTCCACCATTTCATTGCAGGCTCAAAGTGTTCAAGCTTCATCGGCTTTGTCTTTGAAAAATTCTTATATCCATCTGGCATATCTAGGCGATAAAACCATGTTTCCTTCGTTGGTTCAGAATTATCAAAGAACAGAATATTTGTTGTAATGGACGTGTATGGTGCAAATACACTGTGAGGCATACGAATAACTGTATGCAAGTTGAACTCTGTCATCAATTTTTGCTTAATCGCCACTTTTGCATTATCTGTACCGAACAGGAAACCATCAGGAAGAATGATTGCACATCGACCATTTTGTTTTAATCGATACATGATGACCGACATAAAGAGGTCGGCAGTCTCGCTACTACGAAGTGCAGTAGGGAAGTTTTGTTTCACACCGTCTTTTTCGTTGCCACCATATGGGGGATTCATAAGAATAACATCAAATTTGTCATTTTCTTTATAGTCACGGACATTGTTTTCTAAGGCATTTCCATGGATAATTCGTGGGTTATCAATGTCATGCAAAAGCATATTTGTAGCACAAAGCAGGAAAGGGAGTGCTTTCTTTTCGATACCGAAGATAGAGTTACTATATACTTCTCTATCGTCAACAGTTTTCACTTGTTTATCAAGGACGCTTAGTGCAG
Organism: Candidatus Merdenecus merdavium; assembly: GCA_018715425.1. GTDB lineage: Bacteria > Bacillota > Clostridia > Lachnospirales > Lachnospiraceae > Merdenecus > Merdenecus merdavium. Next base: position 3,434 of record DVLR01000307.1, on the reverse strand, counting down.
AAGTTAAAAATCCGCCTGTTCCACATGCAAAATCTGCAATCGACTCTCCTAGTTTAGGTTCTATCATCTGAACCATAAAATCCGTTACTGCACGAGGGGTATAAAATTCACCTGAATTACCAGCACTTTGAAGACTTTTAAGTATGGTTTCGTAGATTTCACCAAATGCGTGCCTATCTTCATATTCCGCAAAATCAATCTCATCAATAACATTAATAACTTGGCGAAGTAAAATGCCATCTTTCATATAATTGTTATTATCTTCAAACGCAGTACGAACGATGATTTGATTCATAGGCGTGTTTTCATCAATTTCGATACTTTTGAGTGTAGGAAACAATTTGTCGTTGACAAAGGATAACAGTGCATCTCCTGTAAGTGCTTGTCCATCTTTATTATCGACAGCCCAGTTACGCCATCTTAGTTCTTCTGGAATAATAGAAGAGTAATTGTCATTGTAAAATTCCCATACTTCTTCTTTAGCATCGTACACTTTTAGAAATAGTATCCATACCATTTGCTCGATGCGTTGTGCGTCGCCATTGATACCTGCATCATTGCGCATGATATCTTGTAGACGTTTTACTAAATTATTTAAGCTCATTTATTGTTGCTCCTTTATGCTGCATATATTTGATTTTGTAAATCGTTTATGGCTTGTAGGTAGCCATTTTTACCCCCAAATAGTTTAGCAATCTTCATTGGCGTGCCAAACTGCCTAAATGGGTCATTTGAAAGAATCTCAAGGTTAGCGATATCTTTAATTCCATCATTCATATATTTATCTAATAAAGCCTCTAATACTTTTTGTGCCATCTCAGAATACTTGTAAAGATAACCACGCTTACGTACATTATTTGCACGCTCGGCTTTTGTAAGGGGAGCTTTATCATAGGCGATATGACATATAAGATCAAAGTCGTCAACATCAGGATTACCGGCCGCTTCGCGAAGTGCCTCTAGTAAAACACCTCGTTCTTGTAGTTCATCGATAATCGCCTGCTTTTTACTCTCCGAATTCCATGCCTGAAGGAAGGAGTCTAAAGTGGCATATTCACCGAGTATATTTTTCTTTGAATAGTCTGTAATGCTCTCAGTGATAAGTTTGCCGTCTTTATCATAATATTGAACACGTTCATTGAGAATCTTTATCTCAACTCCACGGATACGATACTTATGTTTAGGATCAGACACAGTATCTCCACCAGATAGAGGAGGTTCTGTTATAAAGGTATCTCCTGAATTTGTAGGGTCTGTTGTGCCATTTCCTTCATCGTCATCTATAATAACGATAGGATCACCATCAAATTCTGGATCTGCAAAGAGTCTACACGCATTTCTGAAATCCATAATTGTAAAGTATTCTTTGCCGTACTTGGGTTTTAATCTTGTTCCCCGACCAATAATTTGTTTAAACTCAGTCATTGAATTAATATTGTTGTCAAGTACAATAAGTTTACATGTTTTGCAATCGACACCAGTGGTTAGTAGCTTAGAAGTTGTGACTATAACAGGATATTTGCTCTCTTCATCAATAAAATTATCAAGTTCTGCTTTACCTTCTTTATTATCCCCAGTAATTTGCATAACATACTTAGGATTTTTAGCAACTAAATCTGAGTTTTCATTTATAAGTGCTTGTCTCATTCGTTCTGCATGATCAATATCTGTGCAGAACACAATAGTTTTAGCAAATCTGTCATTTTCTTTTAGAAAACGGGTTATTCGTTGGGCAACTGCTATTGTTCTGTCATCTATAATTATATTTTTATCGAAATCTTTTACATTATATTCACGATTTTCTATTTCGTAGCCATAAATATCTCTTTGACCTGAAGTGGGTCGAAAACCTTCTAAATCTTTATTCAGTCCTACACGAACAACTTTATATGGAGCAAGGAAACCATCATCAATACCTTGCTTAAGGCTGTATGTGTAAATAGGATCACCAAAATAAGTAATATTAGAAACGTTTTTTGTCTCTTTTGGTGTAGCAGTCATACCGATTTGTGTAGCTGAAGAGAAATATTCAAGTATTTTTCTCCATCTTGATTCCTCTTTTGCACTTCCTCTATGGCACTCATCAATAACAATCAGATCAAAGAAGTTAGGGGCAAATGCTCGGAAAGGTTCTTCATTTTCATCTCCAGCAAGCTGATGATATAAAGATAAAAATATTTCATACGAACTATCAAGATTTTTTCCTTCTATTTTCGTCATCACTTTTGCGAATGGTTTAAAATCTTGACTCATGGTTTGGTCCACTAAGATGTTTCTATCGGCGAGAAAGAGAATTTTCTTTTTTTTACCTGATTTCCACAAACGATGGATAATCTGAAAAGCAGTATATGTTTTCCCAGTACCAGTTGCCATCACAAGGAGAATTCTATTTTGTCCTCTAGCAATGGCATCTATTGTTCTATTGATAGCGATTCGTTGATAATATCTTGGTGTTTTATCTCCTAGCTGGAAATAGTAAGGTTGAGTAATGAGCGCTTCTTGTTCGTCTGTCATTGAAGAAGTACCTTTGTATCTGCTCCATAATTCTTCTGGACTAGGAAATTCATTTAATGCAATCTCTTTTTCTGTCCCTTTTTTCATATCATGCTCGATGAACCCGTCTCCGTTAGAAGTATAGGCAAAAGGCACATCTAAAATTTCAGCGTACTCAATCGCTTGTTGCATACCACCGCCTATGGAATGATTGTTATCTTTTGCTTCAATAATAGCAAGTGGAATATTTGGTTTGTAACATAAGAGATAATCAGCAAATTTCTTTTTTCCTCTTTTAACAGATTTACCCCGAACTATTATACGACCATCAGTGAAAAAGTGTTCCATTTGTATTTGTTTATTTCTATCCCAACCAGCATTTTCGATAGCGGGTGTTATAAATTTTAGTTTGATGTCTTCTTCTGACATCTTGCTTTTAGAAATTAAATAATCACTCATAAAGTTACGGCTCCTCTCTTAACAATAATTACTTATCTATAAATTAACAACCTTTCTTTTCTTCGTCTTTATACCTTCTGATAATAAAAATTATTTGGAAGGTGTTTCATTGTTTTGATTATATCATGTTTTATTGAGAAACCTCAATATCCTCAATGCTTGAAAAGCCTTATTTGACTAAGACAGACTGTAAATAATCTATCTAAAGAAATCGGAAAATGTATCTGTGGGTGTATAGATAGTATAAAAATGGAATGATACTTAATGGTTAAATATTATTAGCTTTCATCTGTAACAGACAAATAACATCAGTATCTAAAAAAGGCGATTTCATTTCATTGCACAAAGCTAGAATTAATGATACAGTAAATAGTGCCTGTTACATATAAATTTGAATTATGACAAAGAATTGAGGTTTTTTGATGATTAATATTGTCGCAACGGTAGAATCCTTGGCCCAAGCTGAGCAATTATTACCGTAT
>DVLR01000306.1 GCA_018715425.1 Candidatus Merdenecus merdavium | reverse complement strand
TTTGAAATTCCGTTGGTTAAAATCACTTGATTACCACTTGTTTCTTCAAAATGATCACAACTAACAGCAAATAAATTCTTTCTATCAATAGCACCGATTTCTTCTAAAGTTTTAATCATACGATATACTGTAGCTACACCTACTGAGGGATCTTTCTTCAAGGCCTGATAATAAATTTCTTTACAACAAGAGCATTCATTCTCAAGAATTACGTCGATTAAAATTCTTCTTTGATTGGTGATACGTCCACCTTTTGCTCTAAGTTCCTTTATAATAAGATCCTTTTTCTTTCTAATTTTTATTGGTTGATCATCTAAAAATTTCTCTTGTATCATCCCATGACTCCTTTCTGAATCTGTGCTGTAATGATATTCTCCATAACACGAACATCATGTATCAAGCTATGTTTACAAGACTCCTAATTGAATATGATTCTCACTATCGATTATATTACAAATTGTATACAATGTCAACCCAAAATATGGCTTCTCCTTTCTTTCCTTAACATGCATCCTTACGGAGCACTACAAAAATAATCTACCGTTATCGCGCCTGATAATGGTAGATTATTTAAGGAAGTCCAAATGTATAAATTTATAATGAATGTATTAATCTTATGACTCTTTTATATTAGCATATGCTAACCGTTTCGTCAATCCTTTCTTTAAACTTTTTATTTTCCAGCACTTATTTTTGCATATATGTGCTTAGAAAACTCTTTAATTTCCCCATTGCTTCTTCAAGTTCTTCCACTCTAGGAAGATAAACGACTCTGAAATGATCTGGTTCATTCCAATGGAAACCACCACCATGTACAAGCAATACTTTCTTTTCTCTTAAAAAGTCCAGTGCAAACTGTTCATCATTTGAAATATTGAATTTCTTCACATCTATTTTAGGAAAAATATAAAAGGCTGCCTTTGGTTTTACCGCAGTAATACCTGGAATATCCGTTAAGGCATTGTATATATAATTTCTTTGTTCATATATTCTACCGCCGGGTAATAGCAATTCATCAGAACTTTGATATCCTCCTAAAGCCGTTTGAATGATTGACTGAGCAGGTACATTAGAACATAACCTCATGGAGGATAACATATTAAGACCTTCTATATAACCCTTGGCTGCCCTTTTATCTCCGCTTAAACACATCCATCCAGCACGAAATCCTGCAATTCTATGAGATTTTGATAATCCATTCAAGGTGACACACATAAGATCTGGAGCTAAAGAAGCAATAGAAATATGTTCTTCACCATCTAAAACTAAACGATCGTATATTTCATCTGAAAAAATAATCAACTTGTGTTCCCTAGCAATTGCTACAATTTCCTCAAGTACTTCTTTTGGATATAAAGCTCCTGTTGGATTATTAGGGTTGATGATTACAATGCCTTTCGTTCGATCAGTAACCTTCTTTCTAATATCATCCATATCTGGATACCAATCTGCCTGTTCATCACAGATATAATGTACTGGATGCCCTCCAGCTAGATTTGCAGCCGCTGTCCAAAGAGGATAATCTGGTGAAGGAATCAAAATTTCATCACCATGATCTAGTAGTCCTTGCATACACATGGTAATCAATTCGCTAACACCATTACCAGTGTAAATGTCTTCGATCCCAACATTAGGAAGCTTTTTTATCTGGCTATACTGCATAATTGCTTTTCGAGCTGAAAAAATACCTTTGGAATCAGAATATCCTTCTGCATTTTTTAAATTATAAATCATATCTAAAATCACTTCTTCTGGAGCATCAAAACCGAAAGGGGCTGGATTACCAATGTTTAATTTTAATATATTAATTCCATTGGCTGTCATTTTACTGGCCTCTTCCACTACTGGCCCTCTTACATCATAACTCACATTATCTAATTTTCTGGATTTTTCAAATCGTCTCATATCCGACACACCTTTCTTCTTATCATTTATGATAGGTAATTTCTATAAATAAAAAAACCCTAAGCATATTCTGCTTAGGGCGAATGTAATCCGTGTTACCACCTAAATTCAAATGAAGTTTCATCTGCACTCATCAGTACGTATAGCATACTGCTCCAATGTAACGGTTGGAATCCGATGGACTTACTATTATCCAAGAGATAATTTATTCAGACCATAGCTCAAAGAATGCTTCTATACTTTCTACGTAGAGATTTACACCAACCATCTCTTCTCTGGGCTTTCAAAAATATATACTCCTTCTCTTCATAGCCATTACCTATTCTAGAGTAATTATACCAGAACTGAATCATTAGTCAAGATTTTATTCTTCCTATAACTTGATATATTTTTATTCTTTCATCGGTTTATGTTTAATAAACTCACCACTTCTCATTTCTTTAAAGGCTATATTTAATTCTTCCTGTGTGTTCATGACTACTGGTCCGCCTAATGCAATTGGTTCTTTTAATGGTTTACCAGAGAAAAATACAAACCTTGTACCTTCTTCTGGTGCTTTTACTTTAATCTGAGAACCTTCACCAAATAATACTGCTGTCTTAGATGGAATAAACTCATCACCGATGTATCCGTTTCCATCAATGAAGAAAATATAAACCGTCTCATCTTCTTTCGTATCTAGAACGACTTCTTTTCCTGGTTTTACTGTTACATCAAATACGGACGCTTTCACGTGTTGAGGTTCAAATCCTTGTACCTTTCCTTTATAATTTCCAGAAAGAACTCTTATAAAGGCATTTTCTTCATCTATTTCCTTAATATTTTCTTTAGTAAGGTCATGATATTCTGGTTGGGACATTTTTTCTTTCTGAGGTAAATTAATCCATAGTTGTAGTCCTAACATCTTTTTCGAAACCTTTGGCATCTCTTCATGCAAGATTCCACTTCCTGCCGTCATCCATTGAGCTTCTCCACTTTTGATACTACCTACATTACCTAAGCTATCTTTATGTTCAAATTCTCCATGGAGTAAATAGGTCAGCGTTTCAATTCCTCTATGTGGATGCATAGGAAATCCCTTCATATAATCTTCTGGATTTTCTGAATCGAATCCATCCATCAATAAAAATGGATCAAAATCATAGACATCGCGATGTCCCACTACTCGAACTAATTCTACTCCCGCTCCATCTACTGCTCTTTGGCCTCTGATCTGTCTTTTTATTTCTCTTGTTTTCATGAGCTTTCACCTTTCACTTTCTACTAATTAGTCATA
>DVLR01000305.1 GCA_018715425.1 Candidatus Merdenecus merdavium | reverse complement strand
CCCATCCGTCAGAATATGATTAGGAACAGTATTAAAAATCAAAGAAGCAGTATCTATGATCTCTGATAAATCTTCTAGAAAACAAGTATGGTATCCGTCTGTCTTAGCCCAAAGTATTTGTTTTTCATTTCGGGCAACTACAGTTACTGTCACATCTAAGGCTTTCAACTTCTTAGCTAAAACTTTAGCACACTTGCCATATCCCAATACAAGGGCTTTGTTACCTTGCAAGTTCTTTGGATAAGACATAATCGCCTCAGCAATAATCCCTTCTGCTGTAGCTACTGTATTATAAATTGCAACACGATCTTCCTCCATAAAATCTGTATATAAAACCCCTATGTTTTTGCAGTGTTCTTTTAATTCCTCACTGAGACATCCACCAAAAAGATGTTGCCCCTTTTGAATATACTTCATCAATTCAGCTATTTCCATATCTTTCTTGTTTCCCTCATGATAAATGGAACTATGGTCATGGGTAAATGGAATGGGAAGAATGACATGATTGCTTGATACAATCGCCTCTTCTAATTGATCTTTCACCACAACTCCTTCTAAAGAGGATTCTTTTTTCATACCGTATGAAGATACCAAAAAACCTTGTTCTAAAAATTTTTTTGCTAAATATGTCTGTCTTAAATCACCACCAAGGATGGCAAATGTCTGCTGCATCTGTTCCATGATTCATCTCCTTTCTATCTCGTATATGATTGTTACTTGTTTTAATATATGTAGATTTTCAGATATGTTGCTTGTCAGTAACTTATCTCTATTAGACTTAAAAAGGTATGTACCTAAATAACTTCAATGGGTTACATACCTTTTTATGCTACTAGAACTTACATTTCTTGAATTTTCTTTTTCCACCAAAGGCCTGTATCTGTAGAGGCAAGACCGCCCAAAGCAGTTTCTTTTAATGCCATAGGCATGGATAGGCCAATTTGATACATGGCACCAATCACTTCATCACAAGGTATCCTACTCTCAACACCTGCCAGTGCCATTTCTGCTGCTGCCATTGCATTTGATGCCCCTGCTGCATTTCTCTTAATACAAGGAACCTCTACTAAACCAGCCACAGGATCACAAGATAGACCTAGCATATTTTTAAGTGCAATAGCCATTGCATGAGCCGCCTGTTTCGGTGTCCCCCCAGCCATCTCTGTTAAAGCAGCCGCTGCCATTCCACTAGCGGTTCCAACTTCCGCCTGACATCCACCAGCTGCACCTGATATTGACGCATTATTGGCAACGACAAAGCCAAAGGCTGCCGCTGTGAATAAATGACAAACCACGACTTCATCGCTTACACCTAACTTTTCCTGAGCCGCTAACATAACTGCTGGTAAAACCCCTGATGATCCTGCTGTAGGTGTGGCACAAATGACTCCCATAGCTGCATTCACCTCATTGGTTGCAATGGCATAACATATGGCTGATAAAAATGTGCGATCTGTTAACATCCTTCCTTTTTCCATATAATCGAAGATGCGTTTAGCATCTCCCCCTGTCATTCCAGAATGGGATTTGACTCCCTCCATTCCTTTTTTTACAGCTTCCTTCATTACCTTTAGGTTCTCTGCCATGGTACCTAAAATTTCCTCTTTAGAACGCTGTGTCTGTTCTATTTCCTGTTCTATCATAATCTCATAGATTCTTTTGTTCTGCTCTTCAGCTTGTCGTACCAATTCTTCTACGTTCTTAAACATCCTTCCACCTCTATTCTTTTAAAATCGTAACATCCTGAATATTATGGCCCATACTGATTTCATCAATGATCTCTTGATGAATCATCTGATCCGATTCAATGACCATTAAGGCAGTATGTCCCTTTTCTAGCCTAGAAACTTCCATATGACTAATATTAATCTCGTGTCTTGCTAAAATATTGGCCACAGTTGCAATGGTACCATAAGCATCCCTATGAAGAATCAACATGGCAGGGCTTTCTCCAGATAATTTTAACTCGAAGCCATTTAATTCGGTGATCTCAACTGCTCCACCACCAATGGAAATACCTGTAATATCCAGAGTGTGTTTTCCTTTTTTTAATATAATCTTTACTGTGTTGGGGAACTTTGGTATAGCTTCTTCTACATGAAAAGAAACCTTAATCCCTGATTCTTTGGCAATCTCAATGGCCCTTGGTATTCTATCATCATCGGTCTCATAATCCATAACTCCTCCAATGACAGCTACATCCGTTGCATGTCCCTTATATGTTGTGGCAAAAGATCCAAAAAAATAAACATCAATCTCCTCAGGCTCTCTCCTAAAAATCCTCCGAGCAATTTGACCAATTCTAACTGCTCCTGCTGTATGTGAACTAGACGGACCAACCATAATAGGTCCAATAATATCAAATGCACTTTTAAATTTCATTGGTTATCCTCCATTAACATCTAAAAACTCCCTTATCAATACTATCTTAGCTGTAACAAGCATAATATTCAACTAAATCTTGTTCCTATCTTATGACCTATTACAATTCAGACAATGTAAATAGTAGCTATCCATCCTAATGGTAAGACGGAATAGTAATCATTATATATCATCCTAAGAAGATTATACTTTTTTCAATTACAATTATAAAACACTGTACCTTACATGTTAATAAGAAATAAGCGATTCCTTTCAATTAATAAAAAGGAACCGCTTATTTATTCTAAAAACTTATCTTATAACTGTCCACCTTCAACAACAACATCTTCTGGGTCTACTTGGTCACCATACACTGGAAGTAAGGTTTCCTTAAAGTCTTCATGGAAGAAGTTTTCGTCAGCTAGACTCTTGATTTCTTCGTTGATCCAATCCTTTAATTCATCGTCCCCTTTTTTCACTGCTGGAGCAATGATATCCACATCTCCAAGGGAACGAATACCTGTTACAAATCCAGGATTTTCAATTGCCCAAGCAAATACTAAAGTATTATCATGAGCAAGGGCATCGCCTCTACCATCCTTCAATGCATTGAAAGCTTCTGTGTTTTGCTCGAAACTAACGAGTTCAATATCAGGATAATTATTCTTAAAGTAAACTTCTGCTGTAGTACCCTTGTTAACAATCAATTTTTTACCTTCAAACTGAGAAACATCTGTGATTTCTGCCCCTTCTGGAGAGACAACACCTAAAGAAACCTTCATGTAAGGATCAGCAAAGTCAACAACTTCTTTTCTCTCATCAGTAACGGTAAAATTAGCTAAAATAATATCAACTTTATTACTCTCTAAATATTCTACACGGCTAGCCGCCTCAACTAAAACAAATTCTACTTTGCTTTCATCTCCAAGAAGATCCTTAGCAATTCTTTTAGCAAAGTAAACATCGTATCCTTGATTGTCACCATTGGAATCTACATAACCAAAGGGAGGTTTGTCACCAAATACACCGATACGAATCTTATCATTTTCTTTAATCTGCTCTAGACTGCCTTTGGCCTCATCATTGTTCTTTCCACTACAAGCTCCAAGTCCTACCACTACCATACTAAGAGCCAAAACCATACCTATTACTTTTTTAAACTTCTTCATATTTTAATCTCCTCATCTTTCTAATTTACGATAAAAGTTTCCTATTTTCATTTACGATTTAAAATCAAAAATATTCAAAAACTTTTGTGCTCGCTCCGTTTGTGGATTTGTAAAAAATTCCTCAGGAGTAGCTTCTTCTACAATATTTCCACCATCCATAAAGACGATGCGATCTGCTACCGCTTTAGCAAACTTCATTTCATGCGTAACAATTGCCATGGTCATGCCTTGTTTCGCTAATTCTAAGATAACATCTAAAACTTCTTTTACCATCTCTGGGTCAAGGGCTGCTGTTACTTCATCAAAAAGCATGATTTCTGGATTCATACACAGAGCACGCACAATAGCAACTCTTTGTTTCTGTCCGCCAGAAAGTTGCCTTGGATAACTATCCTTCTTTTCTAAAAGACCAACACGTTCCAATAATGTCTCTCCTTGAATTCTTGCTTCTTCTTTAGAGCGATTTTGAACTTTAGTAGGTCCTAGTAGTATATTTTCTAATATGGTCATATGAGGAAACAGATCGTAACTTTGGAATACCATTCCTATTTTCTGTCTGATCTCATGCCATTTCATGTTCTTTTCTTCACCTGCTTTGGCGATGACTTCTCCATTTAAAGAGATTGTTCCAGAATCTATATTCTCTAATCCATTGATACACCTAAGTAAGGTACTTTTACCACAACCTGAAGGGCCTAAAATTACTA
>DVLR01000304.1 GCA_018715425.1 Candidatus Merdenecus merdavium | reverse complement strand
CCTTTACATGTAGCTATATCTTTTATTCCTATTATAACACTAATCTTTATCCTATACTAAAAAGGTAAGGGTATAAAAAAAGCGATTACTTATACAACCTTTTTGTATTTGTAATCGTTTTTTATTGTTTGCAGATCTTAAGATCAAATCACCAGACTTTTATTGGAAGTCCATTTTGATCCGTAAATCCTCCTGTGATGATCATAATAAGATCTACTAAAGCTCCGATTCCACAAAGTCCACCTGTAAATAAGTATAGAACACCCCATCCTATTTTACCTGCATAGAATCTATGTCCACCCAAGCCACCTAAAAATAGGCAGAGCAACAATGCAACTAAACGGCTTTTAGGGCTAACACCAAATCCCATACCACCGCCATTATAGTTCATATTCATATTTGAATTTGAGTTGTTCATATCATTATTAATGATAATATTAGGTTGCTGCTGTTGTTGATATTGTGGTTGTTGGTGTTGTTGATTATCTTGAAAAGCCATATTTACATGTTCTCTACAGTAATTTCTACCATTTACGTCTACTAAACAATCAGAACAAAAAAATCTTCCACAATAAGCGCAAGTCCCTACCGCTTCATTCTCTGGATGCTTTTGACAATTCATAACTCTTATTCTCCTTTATCTCAAGTTAGGATTACACAGCACAATATGTATGTGTTCATCTCTCCTCCTATTTTATCACATAATCCCCTAATTTGCGATCTTATTTTTAGAATATTCTAGATACCTTTATGTATCAAAAGACTTTATGTATCTACTAAATATGATTGTTTCACCTTTTCATGATTCCATATTTAGTAGGAAACCATCTTATGAATCTGGTCCCATGTTTCACCTTCTACTACTCAATTGATTCTTTCTCTTTCCAATTAGCTGGATAAGTGATATAAATAAAACGGCTGTATCCCGTCACGGAAAATTTAATTTGAGAGCCTTTTGGGATGAAAATCAATTCACCTGGACCTGCTGTGACCGTTTGTCCATTCATCAGGATACTCAAAGATCCCTCCACTATATAATCTATTTCATCGTAGTTCAACGTCCAATCAAAGGTTGTGTCAGTCATCTCCATAATACCGCAACCTAAACGTTGACTTTCTTCTAATGAAAGTACATCTTTTGTGTAGACCTTGTCTCTTGCGTTTTTAGTATCTAAGCGATCCTTTTCATTTACTTTGATATTTGGTATTTTTACACAGATGATTCCATCTGTTGTGGATTGTTTGTTTCTTAATAGATCATTTGGTAAACGAGCTATTAATCGTTCCTCTAAAATTTCTTTAATCAGGGCTTCTAAAGTAGCTTTATTGATGTCCATGTTCTTCACCTCGTCCTTTTAATGTACTATTAGCGATAAACATTGCAACAAAAAGTGCAGCAACACCGCCAACTAATTTTCCAATAATCATGGGAAATATCATCTCTTGATGAAAACCAGCCGTAAATCCTAAATGATCACCAAATACAAAAGCTGCCGATACTGCAAAAGCAGTATTTAATATTTTTCCACGCTCATCCATATCTTTCATCATTCCAAACATGGGAATACTATTCGCTAAGCTGGCCACTAATCCAGCCGCTCCATAATCATTCATTCCAAGCACTTTTCCAAGTTTCAATAATGGCTTTTTAAATACTTTTGTGATAAAGAAAATAAGCGGGAAAGCACCTGCTAGGACAATAGCAATATCTGCTACAATAGTAAAGCCATCACCAATGGGTGCCATTCCAGGAACCACAACAAATCCAGTTAATTGCTCAACGATACCCAAAATCAAACCAAGGGTACTAAGGGCAACTACAAATTTCCCAAAATAGGTAAACCCCTTCACCATAGCATGTTCAGCTTTCCAAAGACCCAAAGCGATGAGAAGAGCAATGATCATGATTGGAATTAAGTTTCTAAGAACCATACCCACTGGAAAACCAGCTACTAGTCCACCAATAAAAGCTCCAATAGGTATGGTGATGACTCCAGCCAAAACTCCTGTAGCTAAGTATTTCCTATCACTTTCTTCTATAATCCCCAAGGCCACTGGAATGGTAAATACAATTGTGGGTCCAAGCATGGCACCGACAATTAAACCGCCAAATAATCCTGCATCTGGATCTATGGCTAGAGCCTGTGCTAGAGGTGCTCCGCCCATATCATTGGCTAAAATCGAACCTGCAAACATGGCTGGATCGGCGCCTAACAAGCGAAAAATCGGCACAATCACGGGCTTTAAAAGATTCGCTAGCACTGGTGCAAGGGCAATAATTCCCACCATAGAAATAGCCAATGCTCCAATTGCCATAATTCCTTCTTCAAACTTCTCTCCGATTCCAATCCGATTGCCAAACATTCGATCCAATGCGCCAATGACTGCAAATATTACCATAATATATATAATGATCTCATTTATACTCATTTTTATCTACCTCGACTTTATCTATAATACCTACAACTGCCACATCTACAGGTGCAGAAGGTTTCCCTATGGAACATCGAGCGGCGCTGCCGTGTACCACTAAGACTTGATCTCCTATACCTGCACCTATAATATCCACTCCAACTATCAGTCCTTTTTCTTCCCTTTCTAATCCAGTCCTTATCACTAATAGTTTTTGACCCTCTAGGTGTTCATTTTTCTTTGTGGCCCAAACGCTGCCGATTACTGTTCCTATTTCCATATTCACCTACCTGTCTACCTAAGATAGCCTTATCTGTATCATGAACGTATCTTATGGTTATTTCCCTATCCCTTATATAGTCCATTGCAAGAGGTGTAATGATGCATTTATGATTTACTAAAAGATAGGATCGATTTTTTAATGAAAATTCTTCAAGCACTTGTTCCGTCAGGAGTTTTTTCTTAGAAAGATCAAATTCTTTGGAGATGGCTTTATGACTGTCAGGTAATTCATGATCTGATGAAGGAATACTGCAAAGATCTTGGAATTGTAACCGCTTTAGCAGTTCCTTTAAAACTTCATCTACTAATTTTTCAAACTCCATAGGCAATCACCTTTCTTATGAATCGATCATCATATGTTTCCTTTTTTATTTTAAAATAATACCTAACATATCCTTTTTAAATCCACATCCATTGGCTTCGTCATAATCAATATGCACCGATGTTTTAAAATTTTTATTCACTCTTGCTACTACCTCATCAAAAATAAGGCTCCGATCTCCAAATACTTTTATTTTAATGATTTCATTGTCTTGAAGTTGAAAACGTGCTGCATCATCTGGATGAAGATGGATATGACGTTTTGCTACTATAACCCCTTGATTAATGGTGATTGAACTTTTTTCAGAACTTAAAGTAGCACCTGGTGTATTATGAATCTGTCCACTTTGCCGAATTGGTGCTTTGATTCCAAGGGCCAATCCGTCAGTCATGGATATTTCTATCTGGGTTTCTTTCCTTTCAGGGCCTAAAACAACAACATTTTTTATGGTTCCTTTGGGTCCCGTCACTGAAATTCTTTCTTCACATACATATTGTCCTGGCTGAGATAAATCCCTGATTCTAGTTAATTGGTAACCAGCTCCAAACAATTGATCTATATCACTTCTACACAAATGAACATGTCTTCCAGAAGCTTCCACCTGAACAAATAAATGGCTGATCAGCTGCTCCGTTAGTCCTGCTACTATTTTTTCAGATAACATATATATACAACTCCCATCTGTGTGATTTTACACTTTTTCATGTTAGGAATAAGATGAGTATATCTAAATCTACTTGTCCTAAGTGAGATTTATTTTTCTTCATATTGGTGATCCATATATTGAAACATCATAATCCAAAATAATGAAGATAATCTGTTTAATGCTGTAAGAATATCCTCACGAGCCACTAATCCTTCTTCCTTTTTAAAAGCCTGATAGGCAACTAATTCTGTCTCTCTTGCTAAGGTCCGTAGTTTATTTAAATAAGCCACAATCATCCCATGGGAATGGTTTGGAATAAAATGACTGATTCCATAATACTTGCTAGGATGATGGGAATGATCACGCAATGCCTTGGCATCTAAACCTAATAACTGAAACTCGCCTAAAGGTTCTCCTGTAATCTCAAATTTAATTAAGGAGTGAACAAACTGAACAACCTCTTCTAAATCCTGAATCAACTTAGGATACTGATCGTCATCTAAGAGAGTTTGTATGAGGATGATCGTAGATTCCAAAGAGTCTATGGCACCTCTAAATGCAATCATAGGATGATCCTTAAAAACCAATATATTGCCTCTTAAATGGGTCATATGCTCTGGTTTTTCCATTATCTTTGCTCCAAACAAAGTCTCATAAGTCATGGAATACTCCTCTTTTTTTCCTTCATCTGTAATGATAGAAATATTCTTTTCATTGAATAACTCTTTTGCAGACGGTGTGATGATCTGCTTAGGGGATGCATGGAAGGTATCTTGGGGTTTTAGTTGATGACTGGCAAGCATCTTTCTTACATCATCTTCTGTTACTAAAGACATATGTCCTCCTATTTTCTAATCACGTCTAAAACGTTCGCTCTCTGTCTAAACAGCTTTAATCCAAGCTGTTTTTTTATATGAATCCTCTTATACCTCTGTGGGAACAACCATAGTCTGGTGTGGTAAAATATAGTCTACATCCGTATGTGGCCTTGGTATCACATGAACAGATACCAATTCTCCAACTCTTTCTGCTGCTGCTGCACCAGCGTCTGTCGCTGCTTTCACTGCTCCTACATCACCTCTAACCATAACCGTTACAAGACCTCCACCGATGGTCTCTTTACCTACTAAAGATACATTGGCTGCTTTCACCATTGCATCTGCTGCTTCAATAGCACCTACTAAACCTTTTGTTTCAATCATTCCTAACGCATTTGTATTAGCCATTTTTTTTGCCTGCTATAATTAAATGATTTTAATATATCTACGGTTTTTGTTTTCCATATCATTAGTATTCTCCAAATGTTCCTATTACATGAGCCTTTCCATTAATTTTTTTACAATTTCATCTACCAATTCGTCTTGCTCAAGACAAGAAGAGGTAACATCGTGAGAATTTTCTGAATCTCTTCCACCAAATACGGTACTTCTAATTTCTTCTATTTCCTTTATTCCATAAGCGACCTTTTTTATATTTATAAGATCCTTGGGTCCAATATTATTAGAAGAAGCACTTCCACCCATGGCACCACATCCCAAAGTCAGTGCTGGCCACAGATTGGTAGTGGCGCCAATTCCTCCAAGAGCTCCTGGCGTATTTACAAGGATTCTAGATGCTGGCATTTGAAGAGCAAACTTCTTTACAAGGGCTTCATCATTGGCATGGATGGAAAATGTATGACCCATTCCTTCAAACTCCAAGATTTCCTTGGATCGTTCTAATACCCCATCTACAGAATCTTCCACATAGAGGGCTAAAATCGGTGCTAGCTTTTCATGAGAATAAGGAACATCTAATCCTACACTCTCTGTTTTAGCTACCAATACTTTAGTACTTGCAGGAACCCTAGAAAGCCCAGCTAATTTACTTAGATGCTCTGCACTCTTTCCAACAATAGCAGGATTCATGGTACCATTAGCTCTTAAAATAAACGTTCCTAATTTTTCCGATTCTTCTTGACTTAAAAGATAGGCACCTCTTTTTTTAAGCTCAAAAGTAACTTGATCCTCTAGATCCTTTTCTATGACAATGGATTGCTCCGATGCACAAATCGTACCGTGATCAAAGGTTTTAGAATCTACAATGCGTTTGATTGCAAGTGGTATATCTGCTGATCGATCAATAAAGGCTGGTCCATTACCTGCTCCTACTCCAATAGCCGGTGTTCCTGATAAATACGCTGCTTTCACCATGGCTGCTCCACCTGTGGCAAGTATTAATTTCGTATCATCATGTTTCATTAATTCTTGTGTTGCCTGTAAAGTCGGAACCGTAATCACTCCGATTGCATCTTTGGGACACCCAGCTGCTTGGGCTGCTTCTTTTATGACTTTTACGGTTTCTAAAATACAGCTCTTCGCTCCAGGATGTGGGGATATGACAATGGCATTTCCTCCCTTTATAGAGATCAAAGTCTTGTAGATTACCGTAGATGTTGGATTGGTTGATGGTATGATACCTGCAACTACTCCAACGGGAATTGCAATATCTATGGTTTTTAACTCCTTATCTTCCTTTATGATCCCCACCGTCTTCTGATCTTTAATACTGTCATATACTACTTTAGATGCAAAATAATTCTTAATGGTCTTATCCTCAGCATTACCAAATCCAGTCTCTTCACTAGCCATTTTGGCCAGCCTTTCTGCATGTTCTATACCTGCATCTGAAATTGCTTTTACCACCTTATCAATTTGCTCTTGGCTCATGTTAGCAAGCTCTTTACTGGCAAGATTAGCATGTTTTACTATATTTCTTACTTCCTGAATAGAAAGCAAGTCTTTATCTATGATTTCCATATGATCCCTTTCTCTTTTTTCAAGCTTCTTTTATTTCATCATCATCATCATCGTTTATGCTAATTCCTTGGGATTTCTTGCAATGGTTCTAACAGCCTCTGCAAATGCACTACAAGCAGCATTACAGGCAGATTGAGAACCAGTCAACAAGCCGCCTCCAAAGTTTGTTTCAGATGGTGGTCCAAAAAACTCTACTAACTCAACATCTGCTGCTTTAAGTGCCGTATCAAGCCCATACATCGCTTCCATAGGGGGAGCAATTAAATAAGCAAGTGCTTCTCCTTCCTGAATTCCTGCAATCCTTGATAAATAGCTTCCAGTTCTTGAAACAGTGTGAGCATAATAAATAATAGAGTTATCTTCATTGGCGCTGATAAAGCAAGGTCCATTCTCCACAAAGTTTTGAACGGAACGAACCCCGCTCTTTACTTCTGCTGGACTTGGTCCGCCTAAAATCCCAATCACTTCACCTGCTAATTTTGTTGAAGCATTACCGGCCCCAGCATACATGGATCTTGCATAAACCACTTCTACATCGGCATCCTTTGTGGCTTCATCTAAAGCTGTATATAAAACATCATCGCTGTCTGCCGTAATAATCCCTAGGCTTTTATTGCGATTTGAAAGTTCAAATCTCTTTGCTAAGCTTGGACTGACATTAGAAATCATACGTATACCTAAAATATTAGCCTTTAACTTTTCATTTTCCATTGATTTTCCTACCTGCCTTTCTATTTAAGATCAATTCCAGATGCTTTTTTGTCTAGCATTGTTTTGATTAATTCTGCTGTATGGGCACCAGCTTCAACTGCCGTAGTTCCACCTTTGTGGATATTGGATATCACGGTACGTTTAGCCTCTGGCAATCCATGCTTCGGTTTATATGCAATATAGGCAGACATGGATTCTGCTGTGACCAATCCCGGTCTTTCCCCTACTAACATACAGATGACATCTGCATCTGTAACTTCACCAATGGCATCCATAGCACCAACTCGAGCATATTTGATAAACAAAATATCTCCAATATTGATTCCATGAAGAGACAGTCCTTGCTTGATAGCTGGTACCATATCTTCTACATTAGCTTCAATGGCCGAAGAGGAAAGGCCGTCTCCTACCACCAATAATACCTTAGGATTCTGTCCACAGGTTTTCCTTATTACCTCTAATTCCTCTGGGCCAAACCTCCTACCTAAATCGGGTCTCGTTAAATATTCATCTTTATCTTTGCATAGGGTTTTTATCAATACAAATTGATTCTTTTTAATAAAATCCTCTGATACGTCAGAAAATACAGCATCTTGGGCTGCAGCATGATCTGCCCTTACCCTTAACATACTAATGGT
>DVLR01000303.1 GCA_018715425.1 Candidatus Merdenecus merdavium | reverse complement strand
TAAGGAGTAGCGTTTCAACCAACGTTTCATGTTATATTCATTTTTTTAAAATGAAGCAAGTTTAGGAGGATATTTATGTATAAAATTAGCAAGGTAGAAATTTTGGCTGATAAAATTTATCTTATGGATGTTGTGGCTCCAAGAATTGCAAAACATTGTGAGCCTGGCCAATTTATTATTGCGAAAGTAGATGAATATGGTGAGAGGGTCCCTCTAACCATTTGTGATTACAATAGAGAAGCAGGAACCATTACCATTGTATTTCAAACATTGGGAGCATCCACTATAAAAATGGCTACATTAAAAGAAGGAGATGCTTTCTCTGACTTCGTGGGTCCTTTAGGATGTGCATCTGAATTTGTAACTGAAGATCTAGAGGAGTTAAAAAAGAAAAAAATCTTATTTGTAGCTGGTGGTGTAGGTACAGCTCCAGTATATCCACAGGTTAAATGGATGAAAGATCATGGTATTGATGTGGATGTAGTCATCGGTGCCAAAACGAAAGACATGGTAATCTTAGAAGAAGAATTAAAATCTGTAGCTGGCAATCTTTATATTACAACAGATGATGGTTCTTATGGCAGAACTGGTATGGTTACTAAAGTAATTGAAGATCTAGTGAAAGAAGAAGGAAAGCACTATGATACATGCGTAGCCATTGGTCCAATGATCATGATGAAATTCGTATGTCTTTTAACAAAAGATCTCGGAATTCATACCATAGTAAGTATGAATCCTATTATGGTGGATGGAACTGGTATGTGTGGTGCTTGTCGCCTCTCTATAGGAAATGAAATTAAATTTGCATGTGTAGATGGTCCAGAGTTTGATGGCCATTTAGTAAATTTCGATGAGGCCATGAAAAGACAAGCAATGTATAAAACCGTTGAAGGTAAAAAATTATTAAAGCAAATCGAAGGAGATACACATCACGGTGGATGTGGAGTATGTGGAGGTGACGAGTAATGGCAAACGTATTAAAAGCAGTTCCAGTTAGAGAACAAGACCCAAAAGTAAGAGCAACGAACTTTGAAGAAGTTTGCTATGGATACAATCAAGAAGAAGCAATGGAAGAGGCTGTTCGTTGTATCGACTGTAAAAACGCTAAATGTATTCAAGGATGTCCTGTTTCTATCGATATTCCAGGTTTTATCAGAGAAGTAAAAAAAGGAAATATAGAAGAGGCTGCAAAAATCATCAGCCAGTCTTCAGCACTACCAGCAGTTTGTGGACGCGTTTGTCCTCAGGAAACACAATGTGAAGAAAGATGTATTCGTGGGATTAAAGGCGATGCAGTTTCTATTGGTAAATTAGAAAGATTTGTAGCTGATTGGGCTAGAGAAAACAATATCAAACCTGAAGTGCCTACCAATAAAAATGGTAAAAAAGTAGCTGTTATTGGCTCAGGTCCTGCTGGTCTTACTTGTGCAGGTGATCTTGCGAAAATGGGTTACGATGTTACCATATTTGAAGCTTTACATGAACCAGGTGGAGTATTACTTTATGGTATTCCTGAATTCCGTCTTCCTAAGAAAAGTGTTGTTGCTACAGAAATTAACAACGTAAAAGAATTAGGTGTTAAGATTGAAACAAACGTTGTCATTGGTAAATCTACAACCATTGATGATTTAATGGACGAAGAAGGATTCCAAGCAGTATTTATAGGCTCTGGAGCAGGTCTTCCTAAGTTTATGGGAATTCCAGGAGAAAATGCCAACGGTGTATTCTCTGCTAATGAATATCTAACAAGAAACAACTTAATGAAAGCTTTCGATCCACATTATGAAACGCCTATCGCTGCAGGTAGCAAGGTAGCTGTTGTAGGTGGTGGTAATGTTGCTATGGATGCTGCTAGAACTGCTTTAAGATTAGGTGCAGAAGTCCACGTAGTCTATAGAAGGAGTGAAGAAGAACTCCCTGCTAGAGTAGAAGAAGTTCACCATGCTAAAGAAGAAGGAATTATTTTCAATCTATTAACAAATCCAACAGAGATCGTCGTTGATGAAGCTGGATGGGTTAAAGGAATGAAGTGTGTGAAAATGGAGCTTGGAGAACCAGACGAATCTGGAAGAAGAAGACCGCAGGTCATCGAAGGTTCTGAATTTGAAATGGAATTAGATACAGTCATCATGTCCCTTGGAACATCTCCAAATCCTCTTATTTCTTCAACTACAGAAGGATTAGAGATAAACAAATGGAAATGTATCATTGCAGATGAAAATAACGGTAAAACCACGAAAGAAGGCGTTTACGCTGGTGGTGATGCTGTTTCTGGTGCAGCCACTGTTATTCTCGCAATGGGAGCTGGTAAAGCGGCAGCAAAAGGTATCGATGAATACTTATCTAAATAAATGAAGAACAAAACCATAAGAAACTTATCATCTGAGTTCCTTATGGTTTTATTTTATCGTCACGTTAGGAATCTATTAGATATGGAAATAGAAAACATAGGAGGAATGGTTATATGGTACATCATATTGTCATGTGGGATTTTATAGACACATTAACTCAACAGGAGAAAGATGCAGCGGGAGAAAAAATAAAGAAACTGTTAGAAGATTTAAAAGGAAAAGTAGAAGGTTTAGAAAAAGTAGAAGTTAT
>DVLR01000302.1 GCA_018715425.1 Candidatus Merdenecus merdavium | reverse complement strand
GAAAAGATTCATTTGTGCCGAGGTTTGGGAAAGGCTGGGGAACCATGTGGTACAGTGAAAGACATAGAATTTAGAGGTTCCTATTATAGAGTAAATGTTTTGATTGAACATAGAAACAAAAAGGATACACTTTTATTTGTCGATGTGCCTTTCATACAGG
The DNA here is from genome assembly GCA_018715425.1 of Candidatus Merdenecus merdavium. Taxonomy (GTDB): domain Bacteria; phylum Bacillota; class Clostridia; order Lachnospirales; family Lachnospiraceae; genus Merdenecus; species Merdenecus merdavium. The sequence goes on along the minus strand of DVLR01000302.1, from coordinate 2,700 downwards.
CAAAAGAAATGAAATTAATGCTTGGGGAAAGAGTTTATTTAGACTTTCCAAATGAAGAAATGCTTTATTTTCAGGCTGGTTAAGAAAGGAAATAAATATGACAAAGATAAAAGAACGTTTATCGGGCTTTACAAAAGAAGATATTGTAAAATGCACTATGATTTATGCAATTACAATTTTCTTGGTTTGTTTTTTGGTATTGCCCCTTTGTACGTTGTTCACAAAAGCCTTTCAGGATAAAGAGGGTGTATTTGTAGGGTTCAAGCAGTTTGGTGCATATTTCGCGAATAAAGCCTTAATTCAATCGATTTCTAATACATTTTTTATTGCGATTGTATCCACGGTCATTTCCGTGACCTTGGCTTTTTTCTTTTCCTATGCACTGAGCAGGAAAAATGTACCCTTTAAAGGTTTCTTTCGATATATTGGTATGATACCTCTTTTTGCACCGACAATGCTGCTTGGTATTGCATTGATCTATTTGTTTGGAAATAAAGGAATATTTACAGCCATGGGATTTGCTATACCACTGTACGGAAAAGTAGGAATTATTATTGCTGAAAGTATTTACTGTTTTCCAGTGGCAACAACACTTTTAATGGTGGCTTTTTCGGCTGCAGATAACCGGTTATATGAAGCGGCTGATGCTATGGATACCTCTGCATTTAGAAAGATGTTTACAATTACCATTCCAAATGTAAAATATGGTTTGATCAATGCGTTTTTTGTTACCTTTACATATAGTTTTACAGATTTCGGTGCACCATCTGTTGTTGGGGGAAATTATAATGTCCTTGCTACAGATGTATATAAGCAGGTTGTTGGCCAGCAGAATTTTAATATGGGAGCAGTAGTGGGAATCGTCTTACTGTTTCCAGCTGTTTTATCCTTTGCAGTAGATCGTATAACGAACAAAAAACAAAATGCTGCCATTACGTCTAAAGCAGTTCCATATATCATTAAGCCACATAAAGCATCGGATATATTGGCAACTATTTTCTGCATCTTGATTACCTTAGCCATGTTGCTATTTTTTTCAGTGGCCTTTTTTGCATCCTTGATTAAACTGTGGCCGTATAATCTCAGCTTTACTCTAGACAACTATGATTTGACCAGAGTTGCGTCAGGTGAGGGAGTGCAGGCATTTAAGAATTCCATTATCATTTCAATAATTTCAGCGTTTCTTGGAACGATCATCACATTTTTGGGAGCGTATTTGATTGAAAAGACAAGAAAATTTTCAGGAATCAGAAGGTTTACTTATTTCCTGTCCATTACACCCCTTGCAATACCAGGAACAGTAGTAGGTTTAAGTTTTATTATGTTCTTTAACGCAAGTGAATTTAGGATTCCGTTTCTGGACGGCTATGTATTATCGAATCCGTTTCATGGATTGTATGGAACCATTTGGATTATTGTACTTGCAAACATCATTCACTTTTATTCAGTTCCTTTTACAACAGCAACTACTTCGTTAAAGAGATTGGATCATGAGTTTGAAACGGTGTCGGAGTCTATGAACGTGCCATTCTACCGTACAATGTTCAGAATCACCATTCCATTGTGTATGCCTGCCATATTTGAGATGCTTGTTTATTTTTTTGTAAATTCGTTAGTGACAGTTTCGGCAGTGGTATTTCTATATTCTCCAGCTGTAAAGATTGCAGCCATTGCAATTGTTAATATGGAAGGTGCAGGAGAAATAGCACCAGCTGCAGCCATGTGTATGTTGCTCTTGTTTATTAATCTGCTTGTAAGATTGATTTATGAAGGAATAAGAGCGATGGTATCAAAGAAAAAAGAACGGTTAATAAAAACTACTTAAAATAAAATGGAAAAAAATAGGTGTTTTATATTGAGAAGATATAGAATGCCTATTTTAAGTCTAAAAGAGAAAAAATAGATATACTTTAACATTTGAGATGGAATAAAATGGAAATAATTTTACCAGATCTTTATATAAATTTTACATTAGTGAAGTAGAAAAAAAAGAAACAAAATATGATAATTTGTATAAAGAGTTATCAATCATTGTTGGAAGGAGATATTTATATGGGTGAAACAGCTTTAGTAGAAACAAAATCAATGGTTTATGGATTAATAAAGGCTGTTTTATGGTTAAAATCTAATAGAGTAGTTTTTTGTGGCTCTGTTTCTGTATAGGACAGAGCCTTTTTGAAGAGTTATTAAGGATGAAAAGACATCATGTGTATGAAAATTATTTATTCATGGAGGAATTTGGTTATGAGAAAAATATATGTCATTGATACGAACATTTTGATTCATGCACCAGAGGCAATTTTGAATTTTGAAGATAACGAGGTAGTGCTACCTATGGTAGTATTGGAAGAACTTGATGGATTGAAAAACTCTGAAAAGGAAAAAGGAAGAAATGCCAGAGAGGCGATCCGTCATCTGGAGAATCTTCGAGTACGGGGCAATCTTGTAGAAGGTGTGGAGACAGAACAAAGAGGAATCATCCGAGTGGAAAAAAATTATGTTGATATTGAACTTCCACCAGATATGCCAGAAGACAAGATGGACAATCGGATATTAAAGGTATGTCTGGGACTTCAGAAAGATCATCTGGAAGGACAGATTATTTTGGTCACAAAAGATATGCTTCTTAGAATCAAGGCACAGATGCTGTCAATTACGGCCCAGGATTATACAACGGATAGAATCTTAAAGGAAGAAGAA
>DVLR01000301.1 GCA_018715425.1 Candidatus Merdenecus merdavium | reverse complement strand
AACGAGAACGATTGTTTCTTCATCATTAGAAAAAGTGAAATTTACAGAAGAAATGCGTAAGGATTATACTATCCTTTGTCCTCAGATGTCGCCAATTCACTTTAATATTTTACAACATGCCTTCAAGGCATCTGGATATAACTTAGAAGTACTTCCAAACGATAATAAAGAAGCGGTAGATGTGGGACTTAAATATGTAAATAACGATGCCTGCTATCCTTCTCTTATGGTTGTAGGGCAGATTATGCAAGCACTGCTTTCTGGAAAATACGATACAAATAAGGTAGCTGTAATCATGTCCCAAACAGGTGGTGGCTGTCGTGCTTCAAACTACATTGGATTTATCCGCCGCGCCTTAGAAAAAGCTGGAATGGAACATATTCCAGTTATATCTGCAAACTTTAGTGGGCTAGAAAGCAATCCAGGATTTAAGATAACTCCTACTTTAGCTCAAAGAGCTGTTTATGCTGCAGTATTTGGAGATATTTTAATGAAATGTCTCTATCGCATGAGACCTTACGAAGTAACACCTGGATCTGCAAATGAAATGCATAAAAAATGGGAAGCAGTTTGTATCGACTTTATAAAGAAAAAACGAATTTCTCACGCTGAATATAAGAAGATTTGTAGAGAAATGATCAGAGATTTTGATAACCTTCCTATTACAGATGAAAAGAAACCTAAAGTTGGCATCGTAGGTGAGATTCTTGTTAAATTCTTACCTGCTGCTAACAACTATTTAGTAGATCTTCTTGAGGCTGAAGGTGCCGAGGCTGTTTGCCCAGATCTTCTAGACTTCTTTAACTACTGTTTCTTTAACCAGAACTTTAAAGCGGAAAACCTAGGGATTAAAAAATCTTCTGCTTTCATTTCAAATCTTGGTATTAAGGGGATCGAATGGGTGAGAAGTGCTGCTACAAAAGAATTTGAAAATAGTAAGCATTTCCATGCTCCAGCTAAGATCGAAAAACTGGCAGAAATGTCAGAACCAATTGTTTCTGTAGGTAACCAAACTGGCGAAGGCTGGTTCCTAACGGGAGAAATGCTTGAACTAATCCAGATGGGTGCAAGTAACATCGTATGTGCTCAGCCATTTGGTTGTCTCCCAAATCATATTGTTGGCAAGGGCGTAATCAAAGAACTACGTCACCAGTATCCACATTCTAATATTGTAGCCATTGACTATGATCCTGGTGCCAGCGAAGTAAATCAATTAAATAGAATTAAGCTGATGTTATCAACAGCTCATAAACACTTAGAAGCTGAAGCATAATATATAGCTAGATATAAATAAGATCTTAGTAGAAACGTTATATTCGTCTACTAAGATCTTATTGTTTTTATTATTTTTATATATTTTTATTATTTTTTTGTTTTAATTCTTTTATTTGTTCTTTCATCAATGAAGCTATGTGGATCACGAAAGCCTTGGCAACTTAATCATCCGAGTCCATAATCTTATGGAAATCATAGTCAATGAGTCGATGATAATAATGACCCATCTCATCAAATGAGATACAGTATTTAAATTCATCCATATCTTTATCTTTAAAATAAATCACATACTGAAATTCTGGATGTTCTACATGATCCACCACAATCTCTTTCGATACCGATTCAAATACATGGATGATTTCCTCTAAGGTACACTCCTTTTTATTTAACACATCAATCAGTTCTTTTAAGAACTTTCTACTACTATTATTATGATAAATATAAGATACACCTTCGCTTGAAACCGAAAATTCAAATCGTTCTTTTTGTCTTTTAATCACCAGATCAGGTAGGGTTGAACTTACATACTCCTTAAACCCTTTAAAGCAACTAGCATATTCCTCTTCTTCTAAATAATCCACACCTAAAAGATAGGAAAGAAGCCCTTTATCGTAATAAATACTAATCCTCTGTTCTTTAAAATAACCGATTTTTAATAATCCTTCAAAGATCATATCTGATATATTCTTCTCTAAATGAGCATAGTTATATTTCATTCTAATTACCTCTTTCATTCATCTAGTGATAGTACAACTTTTCTGTGGCCTTTCCATTTTAAATATTTTCAATCTGCCAATCAATTGGATCAAGATTATGGTCTTTTAAAAATTCATTGGTCTTACTGAAATGTTTACATCCAAAAAAGCCACGATAAGCTGCTAAAGGACTGGGATGTGGAGCTTCTAATATGAGATGCTTTGGATTGCTTAGCATGGTTTTTTTCTTCTGCGCTGGACTACCCCAAAGTAAAAACACAATGGGCCTATCCTGTTGGTTTAATCCTTTAATAACAGCATCTGTAAACTGTTCCCATCCTATACCTCTATGAGAATTCGCTTGATGAGCTCGAACGGTTAATACTGTATTTAACATTAAAACTCCTTGTTTCGCCCATTTAATAAGATATCCATGATTAGGGATATAACAGCCTAGATCTTCCTGTAATTCTTTATAGATATTTACTAAAGATGGAGGAGTGGAGACTTCAGGTTTTACGGAAAAACATAAACCGTGAGCCTGTCCGTTTCCGTGATACGGATCTTGTCCTAAAATAACAACCTTTACATCCTTTAGTGGCGTTAGGTGAAAGGCATTAAATAAATCATCTGCCTTTGGAAAAATCAAATGTGAATGATACTCTTCCATTACTTTTTTATGTAATTCCCTGTAGTAAGGTTTCTTAAATTCATCCTTTAAGACTTCTAACCAATCGTTGCTGATCTCTGCCATCTTTTGTAGCTCCTTTTTATTCATTGTTGACTAAATTCATATTTTAAAACTAAAATTAAAATAAAGAGTTTTATAAACGGATAGATAATCCTTTTTCTGCAAGATCACGTTTTAAATCCATGATCTCCAACTCCTTAAAATGAAACAGTGAAGCTGCAAGAGCTGCATCTGCTTTTCCTTTTGTTAATGCCTCGTAAAAATGTTCCTTGGTTCCTGCGCCTCCTGATGCAATGACTGGTATGGATACGTGTTCCGATATTAATCTGGTTAACTCGATATCGTATCCACCTTTCGTTCCATCGCAATCCATACTGGTCAGAAGAATTTCTCCTGCACCTAATTCATCTACCTTTTTAGCCCATTCTACGGCATCTATTCCTACGTCAATTCTACCACCATTTTTATAAATATTCCAGCTCTTACCATCAGGATTTTTTCTTGCATCTATGGCAACGACAACACATTGACGACCAAATTTTTCTGCTGCATCGCTGATCAACTGTGGATGATTAATGGCAGCTGAATTAATAGAGATTTTATCTGCACCTTCTCTTAACAAGATCTTAAAATCATCTACAGTACTAATTCCTCCTCCAACCGTAAACGGAATGAATACATGTTTAGATACTTCTCTTACCATTTCTACAACCGTCTTTCGCTGATTATGAGTGGCTGTGATATCAAGAAATACTATCTCATCCGCCCCTGCTTTATCGTATGCTTTTGCAATTTCTACAGGATCTCCAGCATCTTTTAAATCAACGAAATTAACACCTTTTACTACTCTACCATCTTTCACATCCAGACAAGGGATGATTCTCTTTGTCAGCATCTCATGTTCTCCTTTTTTTATATTCATAAAGTATTATTTTAAATGTAGGAAAGTGACTTTGCTTATAGGTCAGCAAAGTTTTTTAACATTTTAAGTCCTTCTTCTCCGCTTTTTTCTGGATGAAACTGACATGCAAAGATATTGTCCTTCTCAATGGATGCATGTATTTCTACACCATAGTCTGCCACAGCTTTTATCACGGACGGATCCTCTGCCTGTAAGTAATAAGAGTGTACAAAATACACGTAAGGATCAGATTCCATTCCCTTAAACAGACGTCCATCATTTTTAAGCTTTAAGTTATTCCATCCCACTTGTGGAACTTTTAATCCCTCAGAATCTGGAATCCTACGGATCTGTCCTTTTAAAATTCCTAAGCCTTCTACCCCTTTGTTTTCCTCACTACCTTCAAATAATAACTGTAAACCTAGGCATATTCCCATAAATGGCTTTCCGCTGGCTGCCATATCATAAATAATTTTATCGAGATGCTGGCTCCGAATTTGTTTCATTGCATTTCCAAAGGCTCCAACTCCGGGCAAGATGAGTTTATCTGCCTTATTTAACAGATTTGGGTCTTTACTAATGAGAACTTCTTCTCCTAAACATTCCAATGCTTTTTCTACACTTTTTATATTTCCAGCTCCGTAATCTATAATCCCTATCAACGGTCCACTTCCTCATCTTCCTTATTTTTTGAATCTATCTAAAAACTTATATATATTAACCATTCTTATGTTATTTTATCACATCTTTTCTAATGTGGCAAATTAACTTATTAAAGTATTTGTTAAAAATTTAATTAAATAGTTTCTAATATTTTTATTTAAACAAAAAAAGATAATCGTTATGATTATCTCTTTTGGGTTTTTTATACCTTCAAAACTACACATATCTATAGTACCATCATCCGTCATTACCGAATCAAACCAGTCCACTTTCATGATCTTTCATGAAGTGTTTTTGGTCAAGCCCTCGACCGATTAGTATTGATCAGCTCCATACATTACTGCACTTCCACCTTCAACCTATCTACCTCGTCGT
>DVLR01000300.1 GCA_018715425.1 Candidatus Merdenecus merdavium | reverse complement strand
GAATACCTGTGGAGATAGTGACTGAAAGGGTAAATGGTTCAGTGAAAACCTTCGGTGATTCACAAAAATCTTCGGTGAAGCCAAAACGATTAGGACGAAGAGCACAAAGCATTCTTGACCTTATTATTTCTGACGGTTCTATATCCCAAGATAAGATGGCTGAAAAGATAGGAGTTAGTAAGCGTGCCATTGAAATGCAAGTAGCAAATCTAAAAGTCAAAGGATTACTTGTCAGAGAAGGAGCAGATCATGGTGGCTATTGGCGCATTGTAATTAATCCTCAAACAGAACAATAAACCTATGGGAACATCCTTCACACCATTCTGTGCAATAATTGCCGTTTTGATTATCGCCTTTTTATTTGCCTCCTTACCACAGGTAAATCATTAAACGCAATACAGAGTGCTTTATGCAATAGCCATCATCATGCTATTAGCCGTTATTCCTATCTGTGAGTACATGGCTGGGGACACCAAGAATTCAAGCAACAATTACCTGCTTATCCTAATCTTCGATATTGCAGTAGGGTATTTCTGTATGTACATTGCTGCATTGCTGAAATTCAACGTTCTTAAACAAAAGAATCAAGCATTGGAAAATGCCTTGACCGAAAAGTAACAAGAAAACGTATCAATTCTATTGGAACATCAAAATGAAAAGCGACAAGTTCTTCAGCAAAGAAAACTTGAATGGTTGGCAGATAAAATCAATATATTCACGAAAGAAGAGCAGAAAACAATTCTTGCCAGCGCTTGCACATTTGCAGAACACAGCTTGATAGTCACTCTTTCGATTACCATTCAACCCAAAGACACATGGTAGTCAGCAAAAACTAATGTACTTTGTCTATTCTGCTTTTTTCAATATGGGCAAGAAGCGCAATGATATTGTGAGTTTCTTATATAAAGTTTTTCCTCTCTATTTTGCTGCTGGAGAAAGTGCTTTAGCTAAAAAGATGCGGGGAGTTGAAAAAGTAAAAGAAATGAGGGAGAAAGAAAATCAATCCAAGTAAGTTTCCCAATATACAACATTGAAGTATATTTCAATATAGAGTTATTTTTCGACATATATTTGTCAGAAAATCATCATGATTAGAACAAGGTTTCGATTATAATGATTACCTTTGTATTCAAAACATATCATAGAACGTATGAATAAAGATATAAATCGATTGAAGGTGGTCTTAGCAGAAAAGAAACGCACCAATAAATGGTTGGCCGAACAGTTAAGAAAAGATCCGGGAACTGTTTCAAAATGGTGTACAAATACCATGCAACCAAATTTGGAGACTTTAGTGGAAATCGCAAAAGTTCTTGAAGTGGACACGAAGGATTTATTGTGGTCAATTAAAAATAACAAGTAAAAGAGAACGGATATCAATGAAGAAAAAGTATAAAGGAATAGATTTATTTTGTGGTATAGGCGGTTTTCGACTTGCCATGAACAGTAGTCAGGTGGAGTGTGTATTCTCATCTGATAATGATAAGTTCGCACAACAAAGCTATGAGGCTAATTTTCATGAAGTACCAACGGGAGATATAAAGGCTGTTGATGAAAAAGACATTCCAAAATTTGACATCTTAACAGCGGGGTTTCCATGTCAACCATTTAGTTATGCAGGAGAAAAACAAGGTTTTAATGATGAGGTTAGAGGTACTCTATTCTTTGATGTGTGTCGAATTTTAGAATACCATAAACCTCCAATGGTCTTTCTTGAAAATGTAAAAGGTTTGAAATCTCACGATAAAGGCAAAACGCTTCAGACTGTTTTGGAAACTCTAAAAAAACTTGGTTATTACCCACATTGGACTATTTTATCTTCCTTAGATTATGGTCTTCCTCAGAAACGGGAAAGATGGTATTGCGTAGCCTTTAGAACCGAAGTCGATTTTGAATGGCCTAAGCCTGTAAAAGGTCATCCAGTATTGCGTGACATTATAGACATGAATGACAGAAACCCATCTTTGGCTATTCCTAAATTTGAATTGGACAGAATAGATTATCATTTTGCAAACGCCAAGCCTGGTGATAGAATCCAACATGACAATTCAAAATATAAGCCAAATACGAAAAAAGGGAAATATGGTATTTTTTCTTTCCAAAAGGCAGATAATTCTTTGCGATTTCATGTTGGTGATCCAGCTAAAACGCAGATTCAGGAGGCATTCTATTCTTGTCTTGACACATATGCTTCTACAATCATAGCTAATAGGACTCCAAAACTATGGGATATCCGCAGAAAGTTGTCTGTACTTGAATCTAAAAGACTTCAAGGCTTCCCAGACGACTTTGTGTTTCCTGTGTCCGATGCCCAAGCATATAAACAGTTGGGAAACTCTGTTAGTGTGCCAATTATCGTAAAGATAATGAATAATATGATTAAAACTTACGAAAAATCTCTTGAAAAATGAAATTCATAAGTATAAAATCTGTCGTTGAGGCCTACAAAGGCTTTCAAGATTGTATGACCAATAAGTCTTGGGGTTATTTGGCTCTGTTAAAGGGATGCAAGAATAGCATTTGCCCCTCCGTACCTTACGAGGTTAATCTTGACGAAGTATCAAGCTTTCTTGAAAACATCTTCAATTTGAGCCAAGCAAAAAAGAAATATAATAGTGGACGTGTATTGTACGTTGTATTCTCGAACAAATGGGATAAATATTTTAATGATCAAGGAAGACACATCCCCAATATCTATGATGTGGCGATTTGGGCATATAGGAGAAATTCTTTTGAAGACAATGTGACCAAGGAAGATATTCTCCAAAAGTTTGCAGAAGAATTCAACATTCCATTAAACATTATTTCAAGCAGTTTCAACACTCGTACTAAAGAAATTATGTTTACGGACTCTTTATATTCTGAAACTGCACTCAAAGCTGAATTGAATACTATTGGCGTCGATGTATCCAAGGAAAATATTGATGCAAAGAAAGGAAGTATTGTAGCGTCTCCTGGCGAAATAAGCCGTGGTCCTTTTGTTCAAACATTATATGCTGGATTGGAGATTACAGATTATGTTATTATCTTACAATCAGACTACCTGTCTCTTTATGGTAATGCCATAAAATCTAATAATAGCATAGGTTGTACTAACCATAACAAATATTCTAATTACCGTCCCTATATTGCTGCCATCAAGTCCAAACCTTTCCTTTTACTTGCTGGCATATCAGGTACAGGTAAGAGTCGCATCGTCCGTGAACTTGCCCGTGCATGTTGGGACGAAGATTCTGCTGAATACAAGGCTCAGAAGCCAAAAAACTTTGAGATGATTCAGGTAAAACCTAATTGGCATGATTCTACTGAACTCATGGGATATGTGAGTCGTGTCAGCGGAAGCCCCATATATGTGATTGGTGATTTCATAAGATTTATCACACAGGCTTGGGAAAACTTGGATGTACCTTATTTCCTTTGTCTGGATGAAATGAACCTTGCTCCTGTAGAACAATATTTTGCAGAATTTCTTAGCGTGATAGAATCTCGTAAAAGTAATGAAGACGGTACGATTACAACAGACCCTATCTTGAAAAAAAGTACAGAGGATTGGTATCGAGTATTGACTGCCGAACTGACAGGAGACAATGAAACATTAAGGAACCGCTTTTTGGAAGAGGGTATCACCATCCCACAAAATCTTATTGTAGTGGGTACGGTAAACATGGACGAAACGACCTTCTCTTTCTCCCGAAAGGTGCTTGACCGTGCCATGACCATAGAAATGAATGAAATAGATTTGTATGCCGGATTGGACAGCAAATATGAACGCATTGGTAAGTTAAATAACGATATGCTTATCGGCACAGCCGTAGAAGGTGTGGATGTATATACAGAGGACGAGGATGTTTGCAATAAGGTATTGACCTATTTGCAAGCTGTGAATGAAGTTCTTAATGGCACACCATTCAAGATTGCCTATCGTACAAGAAATGAATTCTTGCTTTATGTGGTAAACAATTTACCTTATAACGTGGATGAAAACGGAAACGAGTTTAGTGAGGATGAAGTCATAGCAACCGCATTGGATGAGATAACAAGCATGAAAATATTGTCGCGTATTGAAGGAGACGATACAAAAGTCAAACATTCACTTCTTGAAAAGTTGATTACCACTATCGAAACGCTGTTATTGGCATTGACCGGAGAAGATAAGAAAATAGAATCTGTTTCCATAGCCAAACTGAAAGAAATGCAAGGACGACTGTCATCCGGTTATACAAGTTTCTGGAGTTAAAACTATCAGATATCTGCAATAGACGATGGACCTGCTTACCATAAGACATCAGGATTTTGAAATGATTGTCGAATGTACAAAGTTCGATAACATTTGGCGCAAGGCTAAGAGCAATGTGGGAGAAGAAGGCTTACACTCTACTTACTCTTGGTCGGAAGGAGTAGCATCTGTTACTCTATTCAACCATATCGGAGAAAAAGTTACGATTGAGAATAACCAACAAGCCCCTGCCGTATTTTTCGACAATGCCGATTATCCTATTTGGGTGGAATTCAAGGGATATGTAAAAAAGGCTCAGTTTGGTTCTATTCTCCAGAGTGAAAATGAAAAATTCACTTTTCGCAGACAGATATTAGCCGGTTTCTTGAATTATGGCAATGAGGTTGGACGCAGTGAAATACAACTCATATATCAAGTGGGAACAGAGACCCGTAATTTTGTCTTCTCTTTTGAGGTGTTGAGCACAAAGCTCAACTATCACGAGCATTGGAAAGCCATTATAGAGGATATTGAACAAGAGTACAGAATGCTTTCACTCGATTATATGCGAAAAACATTTCATGTTTTTTCGCCCGATGCAAACGGAGACACTCCGGAAATAATTTGGTGGAGCGTATTTGCCGATGAGCAAAAGAAATTCATAAAGGCTTGCAAAAACATTATTGACCGCCCAAGACATCGACTACATGGAAAGGAAACTTACAAACGTGCCGATAAGCTGACATTTGTTCCCTCTTGCATAGAAAACGAATTGGCGGAACACAGACAAGACAGCTCTCATTTATATCGTGTAGAAGAGCGTGTCTGGACAAATGATACACAGGAAAACAGATTCTTGAA
>DVLR01000299.1 GCA_018715425.1 Candidatus Merdenecus merdavium | reverse complement strand
GCTGGAGAAGCTGGAATCAAAACAATCGGTTTTGGACCTTCACAAGAAAATCTTGCTCACACAATCGATGAATACATCGAATTAGAACAACTTTATATTGGAGCAGAAGGATACTACGGTATTCTACAGAGCGTTTACGGTAAACTATAAGAGTATTACCGCCAAAAATGAAAGAAGGTGCAACATGAAAACATTAATTCAAAATGGTTTAATCGTGGATGGCACAAAGAGCACGCCATTTAAAGGAAACCTATTAATAAATAATGATAAGATTGAAAAAATTGGTGATATTTCACCAGATGAGGCTGATAAGGTAATAGATGCCAAAGGGCGCGTAGTTGCTCCTGGTTTTATTGACACCCATAGCCACTCAGACCTTCAAATTTTAGTCAACCCATTTAATGAAATCAAAATCAGACAAGGAATCACAACAGAAGTACTTGGACAGGATGGAATCTCCATGGCTCCTCTTCCTATCGAATATATTTCTCCTTGGAGAAAGAATTTAGCTGGTCTTGATGGTGAAAGCGATGATATAAATTGGGAATATGAAACCACTGATAACTACTTAAAGATGATGGAAGAAAACGGTGTTGGACTGAATGAATCTTACCTAGTACCACACGGAAATATTCGTATGGAAGCAATGGGGCTAGATGCTAGACCAGCAACAGATGAAGAAATTCAAAAGATGTGTGAAATCACAAGAAGAGAGATGGAAGCTGGTGCTTATGGTCTTTCTACTGGATTAATTTATATTCCATGCGCATACTCAGAAACAAAAGAAATCATTGAAATGTGTAAAGTAGTAGCAGAGTACGATGGTTGTTTCGTAGTTCACCAAAGAAGTGAGGCTGACACTATTGTAGATTCCATGAAGGAAGTTATTGAAATAGGAGAAAAGTCAGGGGTTAAAGTTCATTTCTCACATTTTAAAGTGTGTGGTAAAGATAACTGGAAATATATCCCTGATATGGAACGTCTATTAGACGAGGCACAGGAAAAAGGTATCAAAGTAAGTGTAGATCAATATCCATATGCTGCTGGAAGTACTATGCTAGGTGTAGTTTTACCTCCTTGGGCACATTCCGGTGGAACGGATAAGTTAATGGAAAGATTAGCAGATCCTGATCAAAGAGCTAAGATGAAAGAAGATATTGATAATGGTATTCCAGGATGGGATAACTTCATTCAATTTGCTGGATTCGATCAAATCTTTGTAACAAGTGTAAAGAATGAAAAAAATGCCGATGCAGTAGGTAAGAGCTTAGTTGAATTAGCTGAAATGAGAGGCACGGATCCTTACAATGCTACTTTTGACTTACTATTACAAGAAGAAAACGCTGTAGGTATGGTAGACTTCTATGGCTTAGAAGAACACGTTATTAAATTCTTAATGCGTCCTGAACAAAATGTGTGCACCGATGGATTATTATCAGGTAAACCACACCCAAGAGCTTATGGATCTTTCCCAAGGATTCTTGGTAGATATGTAAGAGAACAAAAAATAATGCCAATTGAAGTAGCAATTAATAAAATGACTAAAAAAGCAGCAGATGCTATGGATATCAAAGGAAGAGGTACACTGGAAGCTGGTATGTTTGCGGATATTGTCATCGTAGATATGGATACAGTTTCTGATGTGGGGGATTTTGTAGACCCAATTCATTTCCCAGTGGGAATTGATTATGTAATCATCAACGGTAACGTTGTAATTGAAGAAGGCGAATACCATCATATTAAAGCTGGTAAGGTTCTTCGTAAACCAAACAAAAAATAGTTTGTAAATTAATGCAAGTTACATCTTGGGTGGCAGTATGGCGTACCGACAGAAGTTGCCCAAGATGTAAAAATATAAACAAGGATATAATTTAGGAGGTAAGGTATGTTACTTATTGGAAATGGTAGATTGGTAACGAGAGATTCAGCTCATCCATACTTTGAAAATGGTGCTGTTCTAGTCGACAATGGTGTAGTAAAAGAAGTTGGAAACTATGAGGATATGAAAGCAAAATATGCTTCTGCTGAATTTGTTGATGCCAAGGGTAAAGTGATTATGCCAGGTTTAATCAACACTCATGCTCATATTTACTCATCTTTTGCACGTGGAATGCCTTCAAAAGGTCCAGCAGCGCAAAATGTACAAGACATCTTAACAAATTTATGGTGGAGACTTGATAAGGGTCTTACACAAGAGGATAACAAATATAGTGCTTACACTACATTGATTGATTCAATTAAGTATGGTGTAACAACTGTATTTGATCATCATGCAAGCCCATTTTCTGCAGAAGGCAGCTTATTTACTATTGCAGATGTTGCAAAAGAGTTAGGTATCCGTGTAAACTTAGCATATGAGACAACGGATCGTGATGGTGAAGATGTATTAAAAGCTGGTATTAAAGAAAATGTAGATTTCATGAAACATTACAACACAGATGATCAAGATATGGTTAAGGGTATGTTTGGTATGCATGCTTCCTTTACGTTATCTGATCGATCTATGGATATGTGTAAAGAAGCTATGGAAGGTGTAAAAGGTGGATACCATATTCACGTTGCAGAATGTGAAGAAGATCCAGCAGATTCTTTGAAAAAATATGGTAAGAGAGTCGTTGAACGTTTAGACGATTTTGGTATCATCAATGAAGATTCTTTAGCAGTACACTGTATCCATACAAATTCTAGAGAGTTACAGATTTTAAAATCTCGTAATGCAAATGTTGTACATAACCCAGAATCAAATATGGGTAATGCAGCAGGTTGTTGTCCAGCCATTAGAATGATTGGAATGGGTATTAATGTAGGTCTTGGTACTGATGGATATACTCATGATATGTTTGAATCTTTAAAAGTTGCAAATATTATTCATAAACATCACCTATGTGATTCTAACGTTGCTTGGGCAGAAGCTCCAATGATGTTAAATGCAAATAATACAAAAATTGCAAGAAAATATTTTTCTAGAGAAGCTGGAGTATTAAAAGAAGGTTCTTTCGGAGACGTAATCATTGTAGATTATACACCACATACTCCAATGAATGAAAACAACATCGATTCTCATGCTATATTTGGAATGATGGGTAGACAAGTAACTCACACTATCGTTGGTGGAAAAATGCTAATGAAAGATAGAGAATTACTTGTAGCAGATGAGCAAGCAATCTGGGCTAAGTCTAGAGAATTAGCTACTGATCTTTGGAAAAGAATTGGCTAAGCAGTAGGCCGATTAATACAGAATATTAAAATTAGAACATACAGGAAACATGTTTGGTTTCCTGTATAAAAGCAAGGCAACCATTATACTTCGTGGGTTGTTAGGTAGGTAGTACGAAGTTACGCTTTACACACTCGCATTTAGGCATAGTATAGTTATCATTTGAGATCCAATGGATAAAGACAACTTCATTATGGACAGCGAGCAAAAAATAAAAGAAATAATTCGAGGTAAATGAAAATGAATCAAGATGTAATAAACGAAAAGTTACCAATGGGAAAAAATCTTGCTTATGCTTTGCAACACGTTTTTGTAATGGTTGCAGGTGCAGTAGCAGTACCATTAATGATCGGAGCTACAGCAGATTTATCATCTAATGAGATCAGTTTTTTAATTAGCTGTGCATTATTAGTTTCAGGAATCGCTACTCTACTTCAATGTCTTGGAATCACTAAATTAGTAGGTTCTAGGCTACCGATTGTAGAAGGACCAAGTTTTGCACCAGCATCAGCTATGGCAGCCATTATCGGTGGTGTTATGTCACAGGCAGGTGGAAAAGGTGTTGATGGACTAAGAGAGTTGTCAGCAGCAGTTATCTGTGCCGGAATATTTTGCATTATTCTTAGTGGCGTTTGGGGAAAAATCTTATTTCTATTCCCTAAAGTAGTTACAGGATGTGTGGTTACCATCATTGGTATGTCTCTATATCCAGTAGGAATTAGATGGGTTTTAAATGGTAATACAGAAGCGCAGCCTAAAGATATCTTATTAGCAGCGTTAACTCTATTAATTATCTTATTGTGTAACAAGTTTTTAAAAGGTGTCCTAGGTAACTTGTCAGTGTTGTTTGGATTAATTGGTGGTACCATCATAGGATTTATTATGGATCCAAGTATTTTTTCACCAGTTGCACAAGCAAAATGGTTTGAAATTGCAAAACCATTTAACGCTGGAGCACCAATTTTTAAAGCTGGTTCTATTATTTCAATTATCTTAACGATGATTGTGATTATGACCGCAGCTACAGGTAATATGATTGCCATATCTACAGCAGCAGGTGAAGAGATTGATCCTAAGACTTTAGGAGCAGGCCTTCGTGCAAGTGGTATTTCCACAGTATTTTCTGGTATCTTTAACTGTTATCCAGTCGCACCTTTTGCACAAAATGTTGGTATGGTAAGTTTAACACAAGTATTTAGCCGATTTGTAACAGCATCAGCAGGTGTTATTTTAGTTCTTTTAGGATTATTCCCTAAATTTGCAGCAATCTTTACAGCAATTCCATCACCAGTACTTGGTGGAGCAGGATTTGCAATGTTTGGTATTGTTGCAGTAGATGGAATTCGTACCTTAGGTCAAGTGAACTATATCGGAAACAGAAATGGTGTTATCGTTGCAGTAAGTTTAGGACTTTCCTTTATTTCAACAGTGAACGGAGGCTTTTTCAATGCTTTCCCTGCTAACGTGGCTACAATTTTAAACAGCGGAATCACGATCGGTAGTGCATCTGCGATTCTACTAAATGTATTTTTTAATATATTCTTAGCGCCAAAAGAAAACGAAAAGAAGTAAAACAATAATAAACTAATTTTTTTTATAATATGAATGGAGGATTTATTCATGAGCGAAATTATGCGCCCTATCCCTTTTAGTGATCTTATTAACTGGTCTTTAAAAGAGTACGAAGAGCAAGGATCTATCTTTGGTGTTCGTAAAGACAAATTCTACAGAAACGAAGCTGGTACTTTCATTGAGATGTTTGGTGAGAAATTATCTAGTCCTGTTGGACCAGCAGCTGGACCAAACGGACAGTTAACACAAAATATCGTTGCATCATACTTAGCTGGATCTCGTTTTGTTGAACTTAAAACAGTTCAGATAATCGATGGAGAAGATTTAAGTAAATGTGTTCCAAGACCATGTATCAATGCAGAAGATGAATGTTACAACGTAGAATGGTCTACAGAATTCACAGTGCCAGCAGCATTTAATGAATACGTAAAAGCATGGTTTGCTATTCACGTATTAGCTAAAGAGTTAGGTATCAGTGATGTTAGAGATTTCGCATTTAACATGAGCGTTGGTTACGACTTAGAAGGAATTAAATCTGATAAAGTAAATACTTTTATCGATGGAATGATCGATGCTTCTAATACTGAGATTTGGAAAGAATGTAAAGAGTTTTTACTAAATAATCTTGATCTGTTTAAAAATGTAACAAAAGAAGATATTGAGAATATTTCTCCTGCTGTATCTCCTTCTATTACACTTTCTACATTACACGGATGTCCACCAGATGAGATTGAAAGAATTGCAACTTATCTATTAACTGAAAAACATATCCATACTTATATTAAATGTAACCCAACGTTATTAGGATATGAATCAGCTAGAAAGATCATGGATGACATGGGATATGATTACGTATCTTTTGACGATCATCACTTTAACGATGACTTACAGTTTGATGATGCCATCAGCATGTTAACAAGATTAATTGCATTAGGAAAAAAAGAAAATCTTGACTTTGGTGTTAAGATTACAAATACATTCCCAGTAGAGATTAAGAGAAACGAATTACCTGGAGAAGAAATGTACATGTCAGGACGTTCTCTATATCCATTATCAACTACAGTAGCCTTAAGACTTTCTAAAGAGTTTAAGGGTGAGCTTCCTATTTCATATTCAGGAGGAGCAGACTTCTTCAACATTGATAAATTAGTTGAAGTTGGTATTCAACCAATTACTGTTGCTACAACCATCTTAAAACCAGGTGGATACGAAAGATTAAACCAATTAGCAAAGAAGGTTGAACCTTTATTAAAAGGTAAATTCGATGGAATTAAAGTTGATAAATTAGAGTCATTGGTAAATGGCTTAACAGAAGATAAACATCACTTAAAAAATACAAGAACAGTTGCATCCCTTAAGACGAACTCTAAGTTAGGGTTGTTCGATTGTTTCATGGCTCCATGTAGAGATGCAGGATGTCCAATTAACCAACAGATTCCAGAGTACGTAAACTTAGTATCTGAAGGAAAATTCGACGAAGCATTTGAAATCATAGCTATCGATAATGCGTTACCTTCCGTAACGGGAACAATTTGTGACCACAACTGTCAAAATAAATGTGTGCGTAATGACTATGAATCATCTGTAAGCATTCGTAAAGCAAAAGGACTTGCAGCTGGAAATGCTCAAGATAACTTCCTTAAAAATATGAAAGTCGTTGCACCTAAGACAGAACAAAAAGCAGTTGTTATCGGTGCAGGTCCTGCAGGTATTGCAGTATCTTACTTCTTACAAAGAAATGGTCTTAGTACAACTGTATTAGAAAAATCTGATCGTCCATTTGGTATCGTAGAACACGTTATCCCAGGATTCAGAATTGGAAGAGAACAAACAGATAGAGACTATAACATGGCTGTTAAATCAGGTGTTACATTTAAATTTAATGTTGACCCTAACTACAGCGTTGAAGAACTTAAAAAAGAATATGATTATGTAATTATTGCTACTGGAGCTTGGAAAGAAGGAATTACACCAGTGAAAGAAGGTGGAGATAAAGTTAGAGATGCTTTAGAATTCCTAGCAGATTCAAAAGCTCATGACTGTAACATTAACCTTGGTAAACGTGTTGCGATTATCGGTGCTGGTGACGTTGCATTTGACTGTGCAAGAGCTGCCCTTCGTGCACCAGGTGTGGAAGAATCTGTTGTTGTATATCGTAGAACAAGAGAATTCATGCCTGCAATGCCAGAGGAAATTGAAGAGTCATTAGAAACTGGCGTTAAGATTAAAGAATTATTAGCTCCTGTATCTTATGATGGAAAGAAATTAACGGTAGAAGTTTCTGAATTAACAGAAGAAAGAGATGCTTCTGGAAGAAAAACCATCAGAGGAACTGGAAAGATGGAAGAATTAGAATTCGATACTGTCATTGGTGCAGTAGGAGCTAGAGTTGACTCTACTTTATTCCAATCTAATGGTATTGTTCTTGATAAGTGGAATAGACCAATTGTAAACGAAAGCAATGAATCAAGTATTAAAAATGTTTACATCGCTGGAGACTGTAAAGCTGGTGCAGCTACTATTGTTAAAGCCATTGCAGATGCTAAATTTATCGCAAAAGATATCTTAGCAAAAGCTGGACTTGCTCATGATTTTGTACGTGTTACAATTAAACAACCTGAAAAAGCTCTTTATGAGAAAAAAGGCGTATTAAAAGATCCTACTTCTCAAGATAGATGTTTAAGTTGTGATCAAATCTGTGAGATTTGCTGTGATGTTTGTCCTAACAGAGCAAATGTAAGTATTACGATTAACAAACCAGAGTTTGGATTAAACCATCAAATCATTCACTTAGATGGTATGTGTAACGAATGTGGTAACTGTGGAGTATTTTGTCCACATGTAGGAAATCCTTACAAAGATAAAATCACATTATTCTGGACAGAACATGATTTTGTTGATAGCACAAACAAAGGATACTTACCACTTGGAGATAACAAGTTTAAAGTAAGAATCGAAACTGGTGAAGTCATTGATTATACATTGGGAGATAAGAATATTTCTAACGAAATGAGATTAATTCTTGAAACATTAGTTAGAGATTACTCTTACTACTTTGTAAATGTAAAATAATATGTTTTGAAAAAAGGCATGATTCCCCGATTTATTAAGGGGACTCATGCCTTTTTGAGTGGCAGATCCATGCTCTTTCTAGGCGTAGTTTGACAAACATAGATAAGGAGGGTATAATGGGATACAGATAAATATGGATATCAAGTTGTTTCATATTTATCATAAAATCCAGTAGGTGAGGTTACCTCAGGGATACGGATTGCTACCGCAAAATAGTGGAGACACTATGAGTTGGTTAGCAGTTTATGTCGAAAACAAGGCATAGACTAATGCAATTACATCGCCCTGTGAAGCTGAAGCTTGAATGGTTAAGAAGTATACGATACTGCTTAGGTTTATTTTGTCATTCATCTCATATTAAAAAGCAGCTTTTAATATGAGAAGTTATGAGGAATCCTTTGTAGATAATAAGTCCTTTACCATGAGAGTTTACATTTCTGGTAAGGGCTTTTTTTATGTAAGTGCATGTAGAGTGAACACTTTAAAAAACATAGTAAAAGAAAAGAGGTGAGCAGGATGGAGTCTGGTAGTAGTCCTAGTATGGATATAGTACCGAAGAGTATTCTATGGATAAATAGTAAAAGACAAGGAATGGTTTCTTTTTCCATTCTGTTTTGTAGAGTATCCGAAGGAAAATCATAAGGATATTCCCTCTATAGAGATATGCAAATTCTGTTTTATTTATATATAGAACGTCCTTCATGTTACTATATCCGAAAATATAAGCATGATACATGATATGGAGGATAAGAAACATGAGAAAATTTTTAATGAAAAAAGTAGCAACCCAAGCTGTTGAAACTTCTCATGCAGCAAAAGAAAGATTATTGGAAGCTACAACCATGAATAAAAAAGCTTTACTAAAAAGATACGTCAACACAGATCATGGTTTTGACGAAGAAACAGTAGAAGAAAGAAGAGAAGAATACGGTGAAAATATAATTACTCAGCATAAGGGAGATACCTTATTAAAAAAACTGGTAGAAGCCTTTATTAATCCCTTTACCATTGTATTAATCGTATTAGCGATCATATCTTTGGTTACCGATGTTCTGTTAGCTAAGCCAGGAGAAAAAGATTTAACAGCGGTTATGATTGTATTATCTATGGTATTTATTAGTGGTATGCTTAGATTTATTCAGGAAGCAAGATCTGATAGGGCTGCAGAAAAGTTGACGGAGATGGTAGAAACAACTATTTTAGTACAACGTAAAGATACAGGTCGCCATGAACTATCCATTGATGAAATTGTAGTGGGAGATCTTATTTACTTAGCAGCAGGAGATATGATTCCAGCAGATGTAAGAATCATACAGGCTAAAGACTTGTTTGTGGGACAATCATCTTTGACGGGAGAAAGTGAACCCATCGAAAAGTTCGGAGAGGAAATTGAAGAACCTGGAACACAGATCTTAAGTTTAAACAACCTTGCCTTTATGGGAACAAATGTAATTAGTGGTACTGCACTAGCCATGGTAATAGCAGTTGGAGATGATACTATTTTTGGAGGTATAGCAAAGCAGATATCCCATAAAAAGGTAGTTACTAGTTTTGAAGAAGGCGTTAATTCTGTATCTTGGGTATTGATTCGTTTTATGATGGTAATGGTACCTATTGTACTATTTGTTAATGGATTTACTAGCGGGAACTGGATGGAGGCATTTTTATTTGCATTATCTGTAGCGGTAGGTCTAACTCCTGAAATGCTTCCTATGATTGTTTCTGCAAACTTAGCCAAAGGTGCAGTCGCAATGGCAAAGAAGAAAGTAATTGTTAAGGATTTAAATTCTATTCAAAATTTTGGTGCCATTGATGTTCTTTGCACAGATAAAACGGGAACGATTACACAAGATAAGGTAGTATTGGAATATTCTTTAGATATTCATGGCAATGAAGATAGTAGAGTGCTTCGTCATGCTTTTTTGAATAGTTATCATCAGACAGGGCTTAAAAATTTAATGGATATTGCCATTATTGATCATGCTGGAGAGCAAGATATGATCACGCTTTGCGAAAATTACAGAAAAGTAGATGAAATTCCCTTTGATTTTAACAGAAGGCGGATGAGCGTAGTTGTGGAAGATCAGAATGGGAAAACTCAACTCATTACCAAAGGCGCCATTGAAGAAATGATTTCTGTATGTCATTACGTAGATTATGGAACTCATGTAGCACCTATTACAGAGCAAATTAAAAAAGAGATGATTCAGACCGTTCATGGCTATAATGAAATGGGGATGCGTGTTTTAGGAATCGCTCAGAAGACGAATCCAGCTCCCGTAGGTGCGTTCTCTGTAGAAGATGAGTCTGATATGGTTATGATTGGCTATTTGGCATTTTTAGATCCACCTAAAGAGAGTACGGAGCAAGCAATTGGTGTTCTAAAAGAATATGGTGTAGATGTAAAAGTATTAACTGGAGATAATGATGCAGTAACAAGATATATTTGTGGAAGGGTTGGTCTAAAGGTAGATAATCTTATACTAGGTGAAGAGGTGGAGAAAATGTCAGAAGACGACCTTGATCAGGTTGTTGAAACCACCAATGTATTTGCAAAATTATCTCCTAGTCAGAAGGTTAGGATTGTAGCGGCACTTCGTAGAAATGGTCATACCGTTGGATTTATGGGAGATGGAATTAACGATGCAGCAGCTATGAAGGAAGCAGATGTTGGAATATCTGTAGATACAGCCGT
Source organism: Candidatus Merdenecus merdavium (assembly GCA_018715425.1). Taxonomy (GTDB): domain Bacteria; phylum Bacillota; class Clostridia; order Lachnospirales; family Lachnospiraceae; genus Merdenecus; species Merdenecus merdavium. The sequence goes on along the minus strand of DVLR01000299.1, from coordinate 8,319 downwards.
TGATATAGCAAAAGAATCTGCCAACATCATTCTTCTAGAAAAGGATTTAATGGTATTAGAGGAAGGTATCATGGAAGGTAGAAAGACTTATGCAAATATTATTAAATACATTAAAATGACAGCCAGCTCAAATTTTGGAAATATGTTTTCTGTATTGATTGCCAGTGCGTTTTTACCATTTATCCCAATGTTACCGATTCAATTATTAGTATTAAACTTAATTTATGATATATCTTGTATTGCAATTCCGTGGGATAATGTTGAGATGGATTATTTGAAAATTCCAAGAAAATGGGATGCTTCATCCATTAGCAAATTTATGCTGTTTATTGGTCCATCCAGCTCTGTATTTGATATTACCACTTATATTTTAATGTATTTTGTTCTTTGTCCAGCTGTATTTGGAGGACCGTTTCATACCTTGAATGAAACTGCAAAACTTGGCTTTATAGGATTATTTCACGCAGGCTGGTTTGTTGAATCTCTGTGGTCACAGACTTTAGTTATTCATATGATTAGGACTCCTAAGCTGCCATTTATCCAAAGCTTCGCATCTTGGAAGGTAACTGTGATGACAAGCCTTGGAGTCATCATCGGCACAATAATACCTTATACAAGCTTCGGTGATGCCATAGGAATGGTTCCAATGCCAGCCATATACTTTCCGTATTTGTTCGTAACAATTCTATTATATATGGTACTAGCGCAGATCTTAAAGAATATTTTCGTTAAAAGATATGGAGAATTATTATAGTTTAATAGAAAGAATACCCCCTATATTTACATAGGGGCATTTCTTCTGTATGGGAAATACATTGAAAAATTAGACAGTACTAAAGTCTTGTAAGTTATGAAAATACAGAAAATACTGTAAAAACAGAGAAGTTTTATACAAAAATACACCATATATTTGTGGATTTTCTAATAAATTAGTCAATAATGAAAATGAGTCTTAACAAATAGCAAAAAATAGTATATGATATTACAATAGTGGTATAGTATGACGCAGGAGTAAAAAGGGATCAGAAAAATAGCGTTTAAAGAGAAAAATTGATTTATTTATTTATGTAAATAATACTACTGTCCTCATGTTTAAAATTACTAATTACGGGGTTATAAGAGATATCATGATATTTAAAAGAATATAATTATGATACATAAGGGTTACTTCCACTTTATTGAGGATGGTTAAAGCTAAGAAGGGATGAAAGGTTAGATATGAAGTTTCAAATTACGACAGACTATGCAATCAGAATTATGTGCTATTTATTAGAGCATAAGAATGAATCAGCAACAGCGAAACATATTTCAAGTGAGTTAGGTATAACATATCAGTATTTTATGAAAGTGATCAATCGCTTAAAGCAAGCTAATTTAGTGAGGACGATCCAGGGATGTAATGGCGGATATATGCTGGCTCATCCTAATAAGGTGATATCCTTGTATGATGTTATTAGGATTATGGAGGGTGATTTAATTATTAATAACTGCTTAGCACCAGAAGGTTTTTGTAGCAGAGATGCTACACCAACATGCCAGCTACATAAAGTTTTTGAATCTTTACAGTATGATCTGATCGAAAAATTAGAGTCAGTTAAGTTAAATGATATAACCATGTGTCAGTAGTGATTAAGGGGTTACTTGGTACGTAAAAGTTTTTTTACGATATTCTAGTAATCCTTCTTTTTGCATATTTCCAAGCTCTCGAGATAAGGCACTGCGGTTAACACACAAATAATCTGCTAACTGTGTAATGGTAAAAGGAATGGTAAAAGTGGTACTATTATTTTTCTGTATCTGATCTAAAAAATAAGCATCCAGTCTGTCACGAATGGTTTTATGAGAGAGATATTGCATTTTGGTATTAAGAATCATATTTTTTTGAGCAATAATTTGCAGAAGATTCTTAGTCATTTGATGATGAAATTCACAGGATTTGCTGCAGGTCATCATAATTTTATGAACATCTAAGTAAAGCACTTGGGAATCTTTTATTGCAGCAATGGAAACAGGTATGGTATCAATACCTGCGGCAGCATAGGTTTCAGCAAAAAGCTCTCCTTCTTTTACAACACCAATGATCATACGATCTCCAAGAATGTTTTCCTTGATTATTTGTATAGATCCAGATAATACAACTCCAAGAACAGGTTTTGATTGATCAGCTAATAAAAGAAATTCATCTTTTTGGAAAGAAAGGGTTTTAGCCCCTAAGCATCCTAAAACATTACTGATCATATCGGATGTTAGCCCATGAAATAAAGCTGTTCCTTCTAATAATTTAAGAATTTTAGTATCCACCTGATTACCTCCATATTCCGTATTTCCTTTCATATTTGTGTGAACGTAACTTATATATTCCAATTATAATATAGTATGGTATGAATTTCAATGAAAGATAAAATGGATGAAACCATGGTGATCTGCATATGTTAATTATAGAAAACAAAATGAAAAGGGAGCAAAACATGTATAAAGAAAGAGATTTAAAAGCCATGCAAGATGAAACACCACGTTACAACTATTTTTCTGGATGGGTGGAAAGGATAACCAATTTAAGAAGTGGTAATACGGGAGAAATAGATGGCTGCACAAAATTATATACCTTGCAAGATGATCAAGGAAGTATTGTAACGTTTACGGTGGATGTTAGAACTTATTTTGTTGATGGATATAAAGTAGGCGTAGGGAGCCAAATAACTTGTTATTATTCTACCAATGCGCCTGTAATTTTAATTTATCCACCACAGTACAGAGCTGTGGTTGTGTCTCAAAATCTAAATGATCGACAGATAAAAGTGGACCGTTTTGATCAAAATCTAACCAGTGCTGATGGAACCTTAAGTTTAAGCATTAGTTCGGAGACCAATATAGAATTGGAGAACGGACAAAGCTTTGAAGGAAATTTGGCTGGCCGTGATTTGATTGTTATTTATAGTAGTTCCACTCGCAGCATACCAGCTTTAACCGTTCCAATTGAAATCATCGTCATGTGCCCTTAAGCAATTAGAAGATGGAATCATAGTGTAAAAACTTATTTCTTAAGGATTCCTTATTTTATGTAGATGAATAAAATAAAAACAGACACATCTACTGGTTAGATAAACTTTACCTTAAATGTAATTGATGGTACAATAAAAACATGATATGGGAAAAATGTAGAAAAATAAGGAATAAAGACGTTATGAAAAAGAAATCAAAAATAATAATAGCTTCTTCCGTAGGAATAGTAGGAGTTTTATTTTTAATTATATTTTTAGTAGTGAGCCATTATTTTAAAGATAAGTTTTATTTCCATACGAATATTAACGGAATTCCATGTGCAGGAATGACAGTAGAAGAAGTAGAAGAACTATTAAGGAATAGAACAGAGAATTTTAAAATAGATATTAGCACAAAGTCAGGGGAAGTCTATACAATAGAAGCAGCGGATATACAGTATCAATATAGTTCCGACGGGAGCATTCAAAGGTTGAAAAAAATGCAAAATCCTTACCACTGGATAAGTTCATATTTTAAGAAAGATAAGAGCCATCATGTTTCCATTCATACCACGTTCGATCTTCAACGCTATCAAAAAGTATTTGAAAGCTTACCAGTATTTGACGAAGATAAAGTACAAAATCCAAAGGATGCATACGTTACGTATGAAGACGGGGAATATTCTATAGTAGAAGAGGAGGAAGGAAATAAGGTCTTACCCTATGTTTTATACCATCAACTGATCCGTGCAATAAAAAATGGAGATACGAAGGTTTCTTTAGAAAGAATAGGTGCTTATGAAAAACCTGGTATTACGAAAAATGTAACGAAGCTTATTGATTATAAAGAGCGTTTAAACCGTGTGACACAGGCTAGGATCACCTATGATTTTGGCGATACAAAAGAAGTTTTGGATAGGAGCGTACTCAGTCAGTGGGTAAAAATAAATCCATATGGGGGTGTCTATTTAGATGTTACTCCTTTAAAAGAATACATCGGAACTTTAGCAAGTACATACGATACATATAACTTACCAAAGGAGTTTAAAACTCATGACGGTTCCATGGTTACAGTCAGAGCTACTAAATTTGGTCATCAGATGGATCAAGAGGAAGAGTTAAAAATTCTAGTAGAAAAGATAGAATTAGGAGCAATAGAAGAAAGAGAGCCAGTATATATACATCAAACAGAATCCAGATATAATAGTGGACTAGGTGATACTTACGTAGAAATTGACATGACGAATCAACGTATGTGGTTCTATAAAGATGGAGTGGAGGTTGTTTCTAGCGACATCGTAACAGGGAATCTACAAGCTGGATATCGAACACCAGAAGGTACTTATAAGCTTTACTATAAAACACCTAATACTGTTCTTAGAGGTGAAGACTATGCCTCTCCTGTGAAGTATTGGATGCCTTTTAATGGAGGAATCGGACTTCATGATGCCAGCTGGCGCTGGAAGTTTGGCGGTGAGATTTACAAAACAGGAGGTTCCCATGGCTGCATCAATATGCCTACAGAAGAGGCTGGAAGACTCTATGAGCAGATAACGGCAGGGACGCCTATTATCTGCTACTATAGAAAATAATCATTACTTAAAATCCTTGCTGTAGTTAGAAAGATGTTCTTTTAGCGTCTTATCATTACTATACAAGGATTTTTTCCTTCCTATTTGTAGAAGCTCTTGGTAAAATTCAGGACTCACTTTTTTTATGGTATAAAAAGCTTCCATATAATTTTTATCTCTAGCGGTAATATATAAAAAGAGTGCACAGAGTTCTTCATTATTTTTTTGAGCTAAATACGTAGTTAAAGAAGTAAGGGTGAATGGCTTAGTAGTATAAGGACGATGAAAAATAAAGGTAACTTTTGTTTCTAAAGCATGAATTTCGGATGGTTGATATCCAGCCCTTAGAAGTCCTTTTATAAATGCCTTAGCAATAGATTGATTAGGAAAGGTTAAGGTGGTTGTTAGGGAAAGCTCATCAGGATAGGAAAAAACCCCTGGACGGTAGCCATTTATGTAGGTTCCTATTTTATGAAAGTAGAAAAGTTTATTTCCATTTCGATATAGAGTAGCTTGTATTTGAAAATCAGAGGATTCCTTCATATGTTCATAAAAACAATCATAGGGGTTATCTTTAACATGAAGGATAGATTCCTTAGATAAAAAGATACCAATTTCGAAACCTGTAGATAATCCGTATTGTCCTTTCCATAATTGGATCAACCATTTTTTGCCGTTATATTCGAAGGGGATAGGCTCTTGATCTAATATGATATCGTAAAAAGGTGCAACGTCATCGTAAAGAGGACAATGGCCGTATAGAAATTGCCAGTGGCTTGGATGACTATAAAAAAAGTGTCCTTTTTTATGGAAGAGTAAATGATGTTCTTCCAAATCCTTATAAAACATTTTTTTCTTTGCATTTTTATGCATATATACAGGAGGGCTTTCACCATTTAGAATCTGTAGACAATGAATGATGTAAATCCGTAGTAATACGATAATAAGTACTGTAAGGATGGAAAGAATTGCAGATGGAAGATGGATTGTAACCATAATATCACCTCTTTTTAGCCATTATATAGTATCTTATGCAAGAAATTAGAAAAGTGTTTATTTTTGACTTGTAATTTTAAAAAAAGATGGTAAAATCTTAATTAGTATTGTATACTTATACAGTTAGATGATCATAGAGGAGGAACAGATATTATGAAAAAAATATTAGCAATTGCAGCAATCCTAACGCTCACTTTTTCTTTAGTAGCTTGTGGCGGAACAGAGGATGCTGAAAGTACGGAAACTAAAAATGAAAGTAGTCAAGAGAGTAATAAAGAAGATAAGAAAGCGGAAGATAAAGATTCATCAGGGAGTGATTTACTTATCGTAGGAACGGAAGCTGGTTTTGCACCTTATGAATATTTAAAAGGTGATACGGTTGCAGGTGTTGATATGGATATTTGTCAAGCCATTGCAGATGCAATGGGGAAAGAGCTTAAGATTGAAAATATGCAATTTCAAGGTGCTCTTTTAGCCGTTCAGCAAGGTAAGATTGATCTTGTAGCAGCAGGAGTTTCTATTACAGATGAGAGAAAAGAACAAATGGATTTTTCAGAAAACTATATTGATGCAACAGAAGTGATTGTTGTAAATAAAGAAAATCCAGCTGTAAGTGAACCTACTGGAGAAAAACTAAAAGACTTGGTTGTCGGTGTGCAAACAGGGAATACTGCAGATTTATGGGTAAGTGATACAGAGAATGCACAACCTAAAGAAATCAAAAGATATAATCAATTTCTTCAAGCATCAGAAGATTTAAAAAATAATAAAATTGATTGCATCGTTATGGATGAGATGCCAGCTCAGGAATTAGTAGCAGCATCTGATGGTACCTTAGAAATTGTAGAAGGTGATCCTTTATTTGTAGAACAATATGCTATAGCAGTACAAAAAGGTAATCAGGAGTTATTAGATCAAATCAACGAAGTGATCAAACAGTTAAAAGAAGATGGAAAGATCGAAGAGTTCTTATTAAACCATACACAACAGCAGTAGAAGAATCGAATTTATACCATGAAAAGTGTGAAAGAACAAAAGGTATTATCCTTGCTTTATCATTATGAGTTCTTTTGCACTTTTCCTTTGGGGAGAGTGCCTGAGTTAAAGAGCTGGGGCATTCTTCCGAGAGAATTGAAAAGATCCTAAATTTAAGAGAAGAAAGGAAACAAATCATATGATCACCTTGAGTGCAGTTACATGGGTTGATAAGATTTATCAATCTTTTTACAGAGCTTTGATACCAGAAGAGCGATATTTGTCCTATTTAAAAGGATTAAAAGTTACCTTGCAAATTTCATTATTTGCAGTAATTTTAGGTGTTCTTATTGGTATTATGGTAGCAGTCGTAAAAGTATCAGCCAAAAGCAGTAAGAATATATTACTTAAAATAATCTCTAAAATATGCGGAGTGTATGTAACGGTTATTCGGGGAACTCCAGTTATTGTTCAGTTATTGATTATTTATAATATGATATTTACGTCAAGGGATTCTAATCCCCTTATGGCAGCATCCCTGTGTTTCGGGATCAATTCGGGAGCTTATGTGTCTGAAATTGTCCGTGCAGGAATTGAATCCATAGATAAAGGGCAGATGGAAGCGGGAAGATCTTTAGGTTTTACAGCATGGCAGACCATGCGATACATTATTTTGCCACAAGCGATCAAAAATATTCTTCCAGCTCTTGGAAATGAATTTATTGTATTAGTAAAAGAGACTTCTGTAGCAAGTTATATTGCCGTATCTGACTTAACCCAGATTGCTAATTTTATTGGTGGTAGAACTTATGATGTATTGCCACCACTTATTATTGCAGCAGCTATTTATTTAATCATTGTTTTAATTCTTTCTAAAGGATTGGAACTCCTAGAAAGGAGGCTTGGTAAAAGTGATCATCACTAAAAACCTTAAAAAGACATATGGAAAACATCAGGTGCTAAAAGGCATCGATCAAGAGATAAAAAAAGGTGAGAAAGTTGTTATTATTGGACCTTCAGGTTCTGGTAAATCAACCTTCCTTCGTTGTTTAAATCTTCTTGAAGTACCTACAGAAGGGGAAATCTGGTTTGAAAATCAGGAAATAACAGATCCTAAAATTAATATTAATCAGCTCCGTCAGAAAATGGGAATGGTATTTCAACAATTTAACTTATTTCCTCATTTAACTGTAAAAGAAAATATTACCTTAGCACCAATAAAATTAGCAGGAATGAAAAAGGAAGAAGCGGATCAAAAGGCTATGACTTTGTTAGAAAGAATCGGCTTGTCAGAAAAGGCAGATGCCTACCCAGGCCAATTATCAGGTGGTCAAAAACAAAGAATAGCAATTATAAGAGCCTTAGCTATGAATCCTGATGTAATGCTCTTTGATGAACCAACATCAGCCCTAGATCCAGAGATGGTAGGAGAAGTATTGGAATTAATGAAAGAACTTGCCAATGAAGGCATGACCATGGTAGTTGTAACCCATGAAATGGGATTTGCTAAAGAAGTAGCAAATCGAGTCCTTTTTATTGATGAAGGGGTAGTAAGAGAAGAGAATAATCCAATGGATTTCTTTCACCATCCAAAAGATGAAAGATTAAAATCATTTTTATCAAAAGTATTATAAAAGAAAGACCTTAGAAGCCTTTCTGTAGAACCTTCTTTGTCTACAGAAAGGCTTTTTAGGATGATGATCATTCACTTCTAGCATATACTTATTTCGCATATACATATAGCAAATAAAACAATTGGTGAATATATGGAAATCTATGTAGTAAAAAGTGGAGAT
>DVLR01000298.1 GCA_018715425.1 Candidatus Merdenecus merdavium | reverse complement strand
CCACTTCTTTCCATGATTTCTTTATAGAAATCAGTATAAAAATCTTGTTCCATATCTGATGCGATATAATAAGCCTCACCCTCTCCATAGGAATTATGGGTTACTACTGGAGTATCTTTGTAAAAATCCTTTCCATATACCATAAGTGGAACTGCTGTTTTTGCTTCTATGATTTCGCATAGATGCTGGCAAGTATATGTCTTTTGAAGAGATAACATGTTGTTTTCTGTAGGGGATGCAGTATTATACTCATGGTCATACAATCCATCTATTTCTAATCTTCGAACGCCCATAACATCCATGACTCCATGAGGAGTACCATTTAAGAAACACAAATCATTTTCATCGACTACACCAGACCAATACGTCATAATAAGAGTTCCTCCTTGTTCTACAAAGGTGCGGATCTTATCTTCTACTCCTGCTCGGAACATATAAAGCATTGGTAATACCATGATAGTATAGTCTGAAAATTCTTGTTCCATATCGATGACATCTACATTCAACCCTAATTTTCGAAAAGCTGTATATGATTTCAAAACAGATTCTTTATAATACATCCCAGCATTTCTAGGTCCATCGCTATCTTCCATAGCCCACATATTTTCCCAATCAAAGATTATCCCTACGTCGGATCTCACTTTAGAACCAGCCAATTCTTTTATGGATTCCAGGGTATCGCCAATTCTTATGATCTCCTGAAAGGCTCTCGTATCATCACCACCATTATGGTCAATCACAGCTCCATGAAACTTCTCTGTGCTTCCTCTGCTTTGCCTTAACTGAAAATAGAGGACACTATCGGAACCGTGTGCAATTGCTTGAAGAGAAGATAGATGATTCATTCCTGGTTTTTTTAGCTTACTCACTGGTTGCCAACTGGTTGCCGTAGGGCAAGATTCCATAAGTAAGAATGGTTTCTTTTTAATACTTCGGATAATATCGTGCATCATTCCTGTATCCAATGCTGTAACGCTTTCCTTATCTTTATGCCACGTTGGATAAGAGTCCCATGAAGCAACATCAATTGCTCTGGAAAATTTATATGGATTTAACCCCTTATAATAATACATAAGATTGGTTGTAGTTGGAAGGGTTTGATCAACGGTTCTAATGGCCGCGATTTCATCTTCCATAAAGGAAATGGTTTGGTCTGTAACGAACCGTTTCCAATCTAAAGTTAAAGCATGTAAACTATTTTCTCCTCTTGGAGAAGGGCTTTCAATCTGATCAAAATCTTCATACGTGTGGCTCCAAAATGTGGTATACCATTTTTTGTTTAATTGATCGATAGACTGATATTTATTTTTTAACCATTCTCTAAAAGCATTTTGGCAAAGTGGACAATGGCACTCTCCACCATATTCATTTGAAATATGCCATAGAATGACTCCTTGATGGTCTTTGAATGTTGTAACCAACTTTTGATTGATCATCTTAACCTTTTTCCTATATAAAGGGGAAGTATAGCAATGATTGTGTCTTCCTCCAAAAAGATTTCTCTGTCGATTTTCATCTACTCGTAAAACTTCTTCGTATTTTTCGGCTAGCCATTTGGGTCTAGCACCTGAAGGTGTTCCAAGGATAACCTTCATACCTGCATCACTTAGTCTATCAACGATTTCCTTCATCCATTCAAACCGAAACACTCCTTCTTGTGGTTCTAAGGATGCCCATGAAAACATTCCCAATGTAATGGTCTGGATACCTGCCTTTTTGAAGTATTCTATATCCTGCTTTAATATTTCAGGATGATCCAACCACTGTTCTGGATTATAATCCCCCCCATACAATAATTTATCTGTATGCAATTCCTTCATATTCTAAATAACTCCCTTCATCTTCCTGTAAAATAATCAAAGACTATAAATCGATTGATTTATATAGAGTGTATCAAATCCAGATTTTACTTTCAATGATCTTATTGTCCAAGATATCTTGTCTATAATTATACTTTATTACTATATTTCTCTCATCTATGCGCAATCGGTTGCGCATTTGACGAATTTCGACTCATAACTTTAACGGTTAGCCCATTTTGTAGATTCTTTCAAGATCAGTTGATGGCCTAACGAAGTGATCATCTCTACTTCCTCTCCTGCCAATAGATCCAGTAAAGTCCTACATGCATAAACTCCCAACTGATGACTATCAAAAGTAAGAGATGTAATGGCTGGAGTATTATTTCTAATAGTCTACTGTTATAGAAAGAGGCCACCATAATATCTCTTGGTATCATAATTCTTTCTGCTTTTAGCTTTTGTAATACACCATTACAAAAATAATCATCCATACAAATAATACAATCAATTCTTTTCATAATGAGAGACTCCACTACATTGCAGATTTGAGAATCGGTTTCCAAATTTAAATATATATTTTCTGGGTGAATGGGAATATGGGATATTTCATGAGCAGCTAAATAACCCTTCAATCGTTTCTTATTTACCACCTGATTTTCATCTCCACCAATGAGAGCAAGTTTTCTAACTCCTTTCATTAATATCACAGAGGTTAACTCCTTACATGCTCCTTGATGGTCATAATCTATTTGGATCACTTTATCATAGCTACTACTACCTATGGTAATAAAAGAAATCTTCTTTTCTAAGAGATACTCTACTGCTAGATCCTTTGTATAGGTTCTGGTTAAGATAATGCCATCAATTTTATGATTGGAAACAATTCTTTTTAAATTATCGATATCCTTATCTGAACATTGAATGACCACAACGTCGTAATTCATGGACTCCGCTATTTCTACAACTGCCATCATACATTGATAGAAAAAAGGTAATTCCTCTAGAGTGTAGTCTAAGGGTAATACAAAACCAATGTTAAATGTCTTTGATTCAGCTAATCCTTTCGCAATGAGACTTGGTCTATAATCATTGGCCTTAATATAGTCTTGTACTTTTTGTGTTGTTTCTTTACTAATTCTTCCTTTTCCTGAAATTGCTCTTGAAACTGTTGTTTTTGATACTCCAAGGGCTGCCGCCACATCGCCTATGGTTATTTTTTTATCCTGCTGTTTTTTCATGCCTTGTTTTTTGTCCAAATGCTTATAAAACCTCCTTTCTTACTATCTTTCTATCCTCCCATAGATACCACAAAAACATCCAAATGCTTCGGATACAAGCACCAATGGCAATGCCCCACCAAATTCCATCTAACCCAAGTTTACTCTTAGATAAGAAGTAGATGATAAAAATACGAATTAAATTACCCGTAATACTTACCATAGATGGGGGGACTGTTTTACCTAGTCCTCTAAATGCACCTGCACTAGCGTATTCCATACAGGCCACAAGTTGACAAATGGATAAAATCTTTAAATAAACAATACCAATCTGAATGGCTGTTGGTTCAATCAGAAAGAGTTTCATTAAGGTGCTACCTCCAAATAGCAGAAGAGCTGTAATAAAACCTCCCCATATCATCATCAAACGTATGGAAATCCAATAACCTTTGTGGATCCTCTCCCACTGTTTTGCACCGTAGTTTTGTCCTATAAAAGATGTGATTCCAGTTGCAAATCCTCCTCCTACAAGCCATGTTAAGGACTCAACCTGTGATCCAACACGGGAAACTGCCATAGCTGATGTTCCAAAAGCTGCAATAAATCTGGATATTATCATGGATAATGATGAAAAAAACATACTTTCTAAAACCACTGGTGTACTCCATTTTATAATGGTCTTTACAAAATCTTTCTCTAGTTTCGTAAATAAGCTATACACTTGAAATGGACGATTTTTAAAGTATTTAATTGCTACAACACATAGAATCATTACAATATTCTGTGCTAAAACTGTTGCTATAGCAGCACCTGTTATTCCCATTTTAAGAAGAAAAATAAATACAGGATCTAAAATCATATTACTAGCTAAACCGATTACATTGATATAAAATGGTGTTTTAGAATTTCCATAGGCATTATAAGTCCCAGTCATCACAGCGGTTATAAAGGTAGCAGGTATACCAAAACTAGTTATGGTTAAATAAAACTCTGTATCTGCTACAACCATGGGATCCTGTATGTTAAAGAAACCAATTAGAGGGCTTTTAAATAAAATCATCACCGTAGCAAATGCAATTCCTAAAACAATAGAAAGCATCAGGGATATTTGAGAATACTTCCTAGCTCCTTCTACATCTTTACATCCAAGTGATTGAGATACTC
>DVLR01000297.1 GCA_018715425.1 Candidatus Merdenecus merdavium | reverse complement strand
ACTTCATCTTTTTGAAAGAGATCAAGTCTTCTTTTTTTGCATAATTACATAAAAAGGGAAATATAATAAAAGGATAAAGTCAAGGTGAGTTTTATTCGCTTTTACTGAGGAAAAATATGAAGGAGCATGAGATGGATAACAAGAAGAAGAGCACTACCTATCAGTTGATCTTTATTGGCATATTTATTCTCATTATTTTACTGATGTTTATCTTAGAGATATTGCAGAAAAATTATAAACATATAGGTGAATCTGGAATGAACCTATCTAAAAAGCTTTTGGATAAGGAAGATGAAATGGGAGAACTAGAAATCATTGAAAATGCTTGGATTCTATCCTCCACCCATGAAGAACTGAGTTTTTTTTATCAAGGATCATCCCTATCGTTAAAAGGAAGATTTGATTCACCACCGCCTGAACATGTAGTTGCTGATATAACCTATAGAATGAAGGAGTCATCAGGAAGCACTGAGAACGGACTTAACGGAGTGATCACGGATGTAAAAATTAAAAGTGAAAAGATTTACGGTAAAATTTTATCTGTTGAGGAGAAACAAATAGAAGTGGAGGGTTATGGTAGGATTCCTTTAGAAGATGCATTTAAAATTTATCAAACGTATGGGGAAATCGCAGAAAAAGAAATAGAAGATATTTTAGTGGGATATGAAGGTGCAGAAATCATTGTAGCAGAAGGAAAAATCGCAGCGATCATTTATAATGAAATGGATCAACCGACGAATATTCGAGTGCTTTTAAAGACAGATGAATTTGCGGAGATCTATCATCAGGAAGTAATCATACAAGGAAATTGTGATTATGAAGTGCTTTATGGTGAATCTGTAGAACAGCATGAAAAAGATGAAAGGATTTCATTAACCAAGGATAGCAACTATTTTACTTCAGAGCAAAATAGAATCACCATTAAGCCTAAGGTTGATATAGGTGAGCTACAGGTTCTTTCATTAAAAAGAGCAAGTGGCGTTCCATCCTATATGGGAATTTTAGAAATAGAAAAAACAGATCAGGGATTTTTAATGATCAATGAGGTTACCTTAGAAGAATATCTTTACTCTGTAATACCCAGTGAGATGCCAACGTCTTATGGTATAGAAAGTCTTAAGGCACAGGCTATTTGTGCTAGAAGTTATGCTTACCAGCAGATGATGAATAATGGTTGTGCTAAGTATGGAGCACATGTAGATGATAGTGTCTCCTACCAAGTCTATAATAATTTAAAAAAAGATGAAAAAGCAATTCAAGCAGTCAATGAAACCAAGGGTCAAGTTGTTACATATGAAGGGAATGTAGTTGAAACTTATTATTTTTCCACCTCATGGGGCAGTACTAGCACAGATGCAGTGTGGAAAGACACGGATGAAGGCCTAAGATATTTGCAAAGCGTCATGGTAAATGAAGAACAAAGGGATATGGATTTTTCTGATGAAACAGTATTTAGAGATATGTTATGGAATAGGCAAGATGAAGGATATGAAAGTTCAGAGCCTATGTATCGCTGGAATTCTTTTTTATCCTTGTCCCAAATTGCAGAGTCAGTGAATCAGTCTCTAGAAAAAAGATACGAGATAAATCCTGATTTAATCTTAACGAAAGATGAAACAGGAAGCTTTGTTAGCCAATCCATTGATACCGTTGGAGAAATTTTAAATATAGAGGTTTATGAAAGAGGAGAAGGAGGGGCTGTGAAAGCCTTATTAATAGAGGGTACTCTTCATACGATTTTAGTTTATTCAGAATACAATATTCGAAGTTTTTTAGCACCAACAAAATCCCCTCTTACGAAAGCTGATGGAAGTCAGACCAATAGCTTATCTTTATTACCAAGCGCCTATATAGCTATTGATCCAGTGAACGAAGGTGATGCCTTAACAGGATTTCAGATTACTGGAGGAGGAAATGGTCACGGTGTAGGGATGAGCCAGAATGGAGCAAAAGCTATGGCTATGGCAGGACTAAATGCAAAGGATATTATTTCCTTCTTCTTCCACAATGTAGAAATCCATAACTTGTATGAAGGATAGAAGTGGTGGAAAGCCTTGTCAATTTGTCTATGATATGGTATGATTTAAGGCAAATAACTAGAGATGTTAAAAGAGTCTCTAGTTATTTGTTTCTTTGTATAGCATTCTTTTAATAAACCACCTGCTATGCAGGTGTGACCACAGCAGCTTTAGCTTCAAGTAAAAAACCTCCAGTGATATAATGAGTGTTGGTTCGCAGCCACACAAATGAATCAAAGGAGGTAGTCCATATGGACGTAAGTAGTTTATCACATTCAAAGTGGAATTGTAAGTATCACATAGTCTTTGCACCAAAATATCGTAGAAAAGTAGCATATCGAGAATTGAAACAAGATATAGCAAATATTCTCAGTATGTTGTGTAAAAGAAAAGGAGTGGAAATAGTAGAAGCAGAAATTTGCCCAGATCATGTACACATGTTAGTCAGAATTCCGCCGAATATAAGTGTTTCGAGTTTCATGGGATATGTAAAGGGAAAGAGTACACTGATGATATTTGAAAGACATGCAAATCTGAAATATAAATATGGAAACAGACATTTTTGGTGTCGAGGATATTATGTTGATACAGTAGGAAAAAATGCAAAAAAGATACAAGAGTATATTCAAAATCAACTAAAA
>DVLR01000296.1 GCA_018715425.1 Candidatus Merdenecus merdavium | reverse complement strand
TGCAAAGTCTTTAGAAATAAAAGAAGATCTTATGGGTCAATTAAGTGATAAGAGTGGCTTGAGCAAAGCAGCTTTATATAGAGAATCCAGTAAAGAGCAGTGGGAAATAGATGCGAAATCAGTAGGTGTATTAGCAACTGAAAATGAAGATATTAGAAGTTTAAAAGAACTCATTCTATACGGTTTAAAAGGTATGTCAGCATACTTAAAACACGCTATGGTTCTTGAATATAACAATGACGAGATCCATGTTTTCATGCATAAAACATTGAGTACTTTATTGCGAGATGATGTTACAGTAGATGAACTTGTAGCATTAACGTTAGAAACTGGTAAATTTGGTGTAGAAGGAATGGCCTTACTTGATTCTGCTAATACTGGTACTTATGGAGATCCTAAAATGACAGAAGTTAATATTGGAGTAGGTAAGAGACCAGGTATTTTAATTTCTGGACATGATTTAAAAGATTTAAAATTACTTTTAGAGCAGACAAAAGGTTCTGGAGTAGATGTTTATACTCATTCAGAAATGTTACCAGCTCATTATTATCCAGAATTCCAGAAATATGATAACTTTGTTGGAAATTATGGGAATGCATGGTGGAAGCAAAAAGAAGAGTTTGAAAGTTTCAACGGCCCAATCTTAATGACGACCAACTGTATCGTTCCACCAAAGGCTAGTTACAAAAGTAGAGTATTTACAACTGGAGCAGCAGGTTTCCCAGGATGTAAACATATAGAAGATAACAACGGCACAAAAGATTTTAGTGAAATCATCGAACTTGCAAAAACATGTCAAGCTCCAACGGAAATCGAGCATGGAAAGATTGTTGGAGGATTTGCTCACAATCAAGTATTTGCATTGGCTGATCAAGTTGTAGATGCAGTAAAATCTGGAGCAATTAAGAAATTCGTAGTTATGGCAGGTTGTGATGGTAGAGCAAAATCTAGAGATTATTATACAGAGTTTGCAAGTGCTTTACCAAAAGATACCGTTATATTAACTGCAGGTTGTGCAAAATATCGTTATAATAAACTGGATTTGGGAGATATTGGAGGTATTCCTCGAGTTTTAGATGCAGGTCAATGTAACGATTCTTACTCATTAGCTTTAATTGCATTAAAATTAAAAGAGATTTTTGAATTAGAAGACATCAACGATTTACCACTTGCATTTAACATTGCATGGTATGAGCAGAAAGCTGTTATTGTATTATTATCTCTGCTGTATTTAGGGGTAAAAAATATCCATTTAGGTCCTACATTACCAGCATTTTTATCACCAAATGTAGCCAATGTATTAGTTGAAAACTTCGGAATTTCTCCTATCTCTAGTGTAGAGGAAGATTTAGTACGATTGATTTAATTTTATGGTATTTTCCTGTTCTTTCATGAATAAAATCTTTCATTTGTGGAAGAATCCAGTATATAAGAAAGGAGTGTATATATGAAAGCATTTGTAGATCCTGATTTATGTATAGGATGTGGTCTATGTCCAGATGTATGTGGCGAAGTGTTTGAAATGGGCGATGATGGATTAGCTCATGCCATTGCAGAAGTTAGCGAAGAAAATGAAGGGGATGCAGTAGAGGCTAGAGATGGTTGCCCTGTTTCCGCAATATCCTTAGAAGATTAAATCATTAGAAATACAAGAAGAGATTATCGCTTAGGTGATAATCTCTTCTTGTATTTGTATAAGGAATAAGGAATATATTATTAAGGTTCACCCCTTTTTTGTTTTTGAATAAGATAATAAAAAAGGTATGAATATAACATGAATCGTGTTAAAGAGATTATTCATTGCAATGAGGTTCATAGCCAGGGGATTAAAGGAAATGATATTGGTATTGCAATTTTAGATACGGGTATCAGTAATCATCCTGATTTTGAAAATAGAATTATAGCCTTTAAAGATATCCTCCACGATAAACTATCTCTTTATGATGATAGCGGACATGGAACCCATGTGGGGGGGATCACTTCTGGAAATGGAATTGCCTCTAAATTCCTTTATACAGGAGTCGCACCTTCAGCTAATATTATTAGTGTCAAGGTATTAGATCATAGAGGGAATGGAAGCATTGTTGATGTTTTAAAAGGGATTGAGTGGATCCTTGCAAATAGATATAAATATAATATTAGAATCATTAATATTTCTGTCGGTATGACACCGAAGAAAGGAGATGAGGAGAAGACAAAGTTATTACTAGAGGGAGTAGAATATGCATGGGATAAAGGATTTGTTGTTGTCACTGCAGCTGGGAATAATGGTCCAAAATCTTATTCCATTACGACTCCTGGAATTAGTCGAAGTGTGATTACCGTTGGCTCTTCCGATGACGAAAAAATTACGGATCGAGTAAGTGGTACTAAAACCAATTATTCGAGTAGAGGTCCAACGTTATCCTGTATATGTAAACCAGATATTGTAACACCTGGATCTAGTATAACTTCATGCAATTCTAAATTTGATAGGCGTACACCGCAGTTTTATTGTAAAAAAAGCGGAACATCTATGGCTACGCCAGTGGTTTCAGGAGCAATTGCATTACTCCTATCTAAATATCCCGATATGAACAACTTAGAAGTGAAAATGAGATTAAGAGAGTGTGCTGTTGACCTAGGTTTACCCAGAAATCAACAGGGATGGGGATTACTTGATGTGCAGAAACTTTTAAAATAAAGCTTTTCTTAATGACAAACTCTCTATGGGGTGGTATAATATAGAAAACGATAGGAAAGGAGGCACTCAAGCATGAAAAAATACGTTTGTGAACCATGTGGTTACGTATATGATCCTGAAGTAGGTGACCCAGATGGTGGAATTGCACCTGGAACAGCTTTCGAAGATATTCCTGATGATTGGGTTTGTCCTATGTGTGGAGTAAGCAAAGACGAATTTATCGAAGCTTAAGGATTATATTCATTTATATAAATATGACTTGCAGATAAAGCATATGAATATGATATAATCATGTAGAGAATAGAAGGATTCTAGAAATAGAATACCTTCTATTTTTTATGTAAAAATAGAAGACAATGATCGTAACATATTAAACATATTGAAATAATATGATATAAAGTATTGACAAAGAAAAAATGATGTTTTATAATATAATAAACATATCGAAGAAATAAGAAATAAAAAACCAAAATAATAAAAGAAAAGTTGAATTAGGAGGAATTAGATATGGGTAAAGTTTATAGCAATATTACAGAGTTAATAGGTGGTACACCATTAGTAGAATTAAAAAATATTGAAAAAGAGTTAGGGTTAAAGGCAAAAATAGTAGCAAAATTAGAATATTTTAACCCAGCAGGAAGTGTAAAAGATAGAATTGCAAAAGCCATGATCAACGATGCTGAGAACAAAGGGATTTTAAAACCTGGAGCTACTATTATTGAACCAACAAGTGGTAATACAGGTATTGGCCTTGCATCTGTAGCGGCAGCAAGAGGGTACCAAGCGATTTTTGTAATGCCAGAAACAATGAGTATTGAAAGAAGAAAGCTTTTAAAAGGATATGGTGCTCAAATCGTTTTAACAGAAGGTGCAAAAGGAATGAAGGGTGCTATTGAAAAAGCAGAGGAATTAGCAAAAGAAACAGAAAACTCTTTTGTGCCTAGCCAATTCGAAAATCCAGTAAATCCTAAAATCCATGAAGAAACTACAGGTCCTGAAATCTATCAGGATACAAATGGAGAAGTAGATATCTTTGTATCTGGTGTGGGTACTGGTGGTACATTAAGTGGAGCAGGCGCATATTTGAAATCTAAAAAACCATCTGTTCAAGTATTTGCTGTAGAGCCAACAGGTTCACCAGTGTTAACAGAAGGAAAAGCTGGTCCACATAAAATTCAAGGTATTGGTGCTGGATTTATTCCAAAAACCTTAAATACCGAGATTTATGATGAAGTTTTAAGAGTTGAAAATGAGGTGGCTTTTGAAACAGCAAAATTAGTTGCTCATAAAGAAGGTATTTTAGTAGGAATTTCTTCTGGAGCCGCATTAGCAGGTGCTATTGAAGTAGCAAAATTAGAAGAAAATGCAGGAAAAACCATTGTAGCTATTCTACCAGATACAGGAGAAAGATACCTATCTACAGCATTATTTGAAGATTAAGTAAATTTAATATAGATTTTTGATTATCTTTTCATATCTCTTATATGTCCGCAAGTCCTTATTTTATAGGATTTGCGGACATTTTTGTTATGGATAGATACTTGCCATTGTACTGGATTAAAAACGTTTCGATATTTATCAAAAAATTATTAAATTTATCATATCCGTTCATACATAGCAGTCAATCTTTATGATTGACTGCTATTAAAAAAGACACCATTTAGGTGTCAATGGTGCCTCCTTCAATAGAATTTTTATTGTCATATCAAGGTTCATTCAATCGTTGTAAATTAGTGGTAAAATCAGTATTTTTCATACTTCAAAATGCTTGAAAGTGTAGTGTTTATGCGGATAATCAGAAATCATATATAAAATTGTTATCAAATTAAGTAAAGCAAATTAATATGAAAATTAACTTTAATTTAGCATTGTCTTATTATGTATTTAACAAAAGTGGTTTAATCTCTGTATAGAGACCAGACGGGTCCAGAAAATTTCCAATGGAGGGAAACAAAATGAAAAATTCAATTTTAATGACTTATTTTGCACCAACTATAGCAGAGTGTCTAAATGTAGAAAAGCCTCATGAGGCTAAAGAGGGAGTAGATGCAGTAAAGAATTTGCTTAAAAGGAATGACTGTGTAGATATCGATAGAACGTTAATATACAATCCAGATGCTATTGGAATGTGGTTATTTCAAAAATATACAGATGAGTTTTCAAAGGTTCTTGAAAATACTCAATTAACATTACCTGTACAAACTGTTTTGCCATCAGTAACTCCAGTATGTTTCGGAACGATGTATACAGGGGCTATGCCTAGTACACATGGAAT
>DVLR01000029.1 GCA_018715425.1 Candidatus Merdenecus merdavium | reverse complement strand
TACGAAAAGGAAACCCTTTAGAACAATTGAAAAAGTATTATTCGGAATTTGAAATTATAAAAGAGGAAGGGGAACTTGCCTTTACTGGTGGATTTGTGGGAAATTTAGGATATGACTTTTTTCGCTATAGTGAAGTTCTACCAGATGACAATCCTGAAGAGATTGGAATAGAAACCATCCAACTCATGCTGGCAGATGAATTTATTGTAATCGATCATGTAGCTGAAACACTCAGTGCGGTAGTTCTTGGCGAAGATAGTAGCAAAGGGGAAGAGGAATCTCTTGAAATCGCAAAGGCCTTAATAAAAACAGCAAGACAGAGCACAACAGTAGACACAGAGCTATGGAAGCCAGAAGGAAGGATGATAAAAAAATCAGATACATTAGATCAATACGTAGAAAAAGTGAACAAGATCAAGGAGTATATTAAAGAAGGAGATATTTTTCAAACGGTATTATCTCAAAGATGGACCATTGAAACAGAGCAATCAGGATTTGATTTGTATAAACGTTTAAGAGAGCTAAATCCATCTCCTTATCTTTATTACTTTAAGTATGAAGACTTTGAAGTCATTGGTAGCTCACCTGAAATGTTAGTAAAATATAAAGAACAAAAAGTTTATACCTGTCCTATAGCAGGAACCAGGAGAAGAGGAAAGGATCCAGCAGAGGATTTATTGATTCAAAAAGACTTATTGGAAGACGAGAAGGAAAAGGCAGAGCATGTCATGTTGGTGGATTTAGCGAGAAACGATATGGGGAGGATTTCAGAGTTTGGAACGGTAAAAGTAACCAGGTTTATGGAAGTAGAGAATTATTCCCACGTGATGCACCTGGTCTCTTTAGTAGAAGGAAAGAAGAAGGATGAGTATCATCCCTTAGATTTATTAGCATCGTTTTTACCAGCTGGTACCTTAAGTGGAGCACCTAAAATTAGAGCTATGGAAATTATTGATGAATTAGAAACATCTAGAAGAGGACTTTATGGAGGGGCTACAGGATATATTGATTTCAATGGAGAATTGGATTTTTGCATTACGATTCGAACCATGATGAAAAAAGAAAATAAAGTATATTTACAAGCAGGAGCAGGAATTGTTGCTGACTCTGATCCCGAAAGTGAGTATGAAGAATGTTGCAACAAAGTAATGGCCTTAGCCAGAACCTTAATACAGGAGGAGAAGTTATGATCTTAATTATGGACAATTACGATTCCTTTACTTATAACTTATACCAATATATTGGAATCTTTCAAAGGGATGTGAAAGTGGTTCGCAATGACAAAATAACCTTAAAAGAAATTGAAGATTTAAATCCTGAAAAAATTATTTTATCTCCTGGGCCAGGTAATCCTAAAGGGGCTGGTATCTGCGTAGATTTGGTGAAATATTTTTATCGTAAAATTCCTATTTTAGGTATTTGTCTTGGACATCAATGTATCGGTGAAGCATTTGGAGCAGAGATCACCTATGCTAAAGAGCTGATGCATGGAAAACAATCCAGTATTTATCATCAGGGAGACAGTATTTTTAAGGGGATCCCATCACCTGTATTAGTAGCTAGATATCATTCCTTAGGGGTAGATGAAAAACAGTTATCCAAGGATATAAAAATTCTGGCAAAAACAGCTGATGGTGAGATTATGGCTATGGAACATAAAGAATATCCAGTTGTAGGCATACAGTTCCATCCAGAATCTATTTATACAGAGCACGGAAAAAGAATGATAGAAAATTTTATTAATAGAGTGAGCGCATCATCCATTGCTGAGAATGAATAGAAAAGAAAGTTAGTGAAACATAGATAAAGTAAAAGAGAAGTGTAAAATGGAGGGAATCATATGATATTAGATAGAATCGTCAATCAAAAAAAAATCAGATTAATTGAACATAAACAAAGGATCAACGAAGAGGATATGAAGGAGCTTGCCCTAAGATGTAGATTAGATGATCATAGTTTTTATAAAGCACTGAAGAAACCTGGGCTATCTATGATTGGCGAATTTAAAAATGCTTCGCCTAGTAAAGGGATCATTCATCATCAGCTAGGACTTGAAGAACGAATGGAACAGTATAATGCGAGTGTAGATGCAATTTCATGCTTAACTGAAGAAGACTATTTCGACGGTAGTGCTGATCATTTAAAAGAAATTAAAAAGATTACCCATTTACCCATTATAAGGAAGGATTTCATCATTGAGGAATATCAAATTTATGAAGCCAAAGCCATCGGTGCATCTGCAGTTCTATTGATCGTTGGCATTTTAGATGATGAAACCTTAAAAAATCTTTATCATCTGGCTTATGCTTTAGGTATGGATGTTTTGGTAGAAGTTCATGATGAAGAAGAGATGGAAAGAGCCTTGAAGATAAATGCTAGAATCATTGGAGTGAACAATCGTAATTTAAAAGATTTTACCATCGATCTTAATACGACGAAAAGATTACATCATATGGTACCAGAGGATGTGCTTTATATTTCTGAAAGTGGTATCCAGAGTGAAGACGATGTTGTCTTCTTAAAATCTTGTGGTGTAGATGGAGTGCTCATTGGAACAGCATTTATGGAATCCGATCAACCAAAAACTTTAGCTCAGGAATGGAAAATGGCCTATGAGAAATAAAAAACAAATAAAGGTTAAAATTTGTGGAATTACTGAGTTGAGTGAGATCAAAGTGATCAATGAGGTGTTGC
Source organism: Candidatus Merdenecus merdavium (assembly GCA_018715425.1). GTDB lineage: Bacteria > Bacillota > Clostridia > Lachnospirales > Lachnospiraceae > Merdenecus > Merdenecus merdavium. Next base: position 1,962 of record DVLR01000029.1, on the reverse strand, counting down.
CAGATTATATTGGAATGGTTTTATTTTGTGAAAGTAGTAAACGAAATATATCCTTAGAAAAAGCAAAGGAGTTATTGAAGGCTTTAGATCCAAGAGTTTTAGCGGTGGCAGTAGTGGTTGCACCTAATTTAGAACAAGTAACCGCCATACAAGAATTAGGTTTTCACATGATTCAGATTCATAAAGAGGTTACACAAGAAGTGTTAGAACATATTTCTTTACCAATCTGGAAAGCTTACCATATGAATCAGGAAGATATAGATCTTTTAACACATCCTAGTATTATGGGATATGTAATCGACAGTGTAAATCCTGGTAGTGGTCAAATCTTTGACTGGGAAGAAGCATTAGATATAAAGACTTATGGAAAGCTCTTTATTTTAGCAGGTGGTCTTCATGAAGGAAATATTCATGATGCTATCTTTCTACTTCATCCAGATGTGGTGGATGTAAGTTCAGGCGTAGAACGAAAAGACGGAAATGGTAAAGATGGAGAAAAAATAAAAACATTTATAGAAAAGGTGAGATCATATGAATAAATATTATGGAATTTACGGTGGACAGTTCGTAGCAGAATCTTTAATGAATACATTAGGTGATGTAGAAAGAGAATTAGAGAATGCATTACAAGATCCTGAATTTATCAAAGAATATGAATATTATCTAAAGGAATACGTAGGAAGAGAAACCCCATTATACTTAGCAAAGCGATTATCCGAGAAATACGGTACCAAGATTTACTTAAAAAGAGAAGATCTTAACCATACTGGGGCACATAAAATAAATAATGTTATCGGTCAGATTTTATTAGCTAAAAGGATGGGGAAAACCAAGATTATCGCTGAAACAGGGGCAGGGCAACACGGTGTGGCAACGGCTACAGGAGCAGCCTTGTTTAATATGGAATGTACTGTTTACATGGGTGCAGAAGATATGGAAAGGCAAAAACTAAATGTTCTTCGAATGGAAATGTTAGGAGCAACAGTGGTTCCAGTTACTTCAGGTAGTAATACCTTAAAAGATGCCACCAATGAAGCCATTCGTACTTGGGCTAAAACTGCAGAGGATACTTTCTATATCATTGGATCTGCAGTGGGACCACATCCATATCCTAAAATGGTAAAAGAATTCCAGCGAGTTATTAGTAAAGAGGCCAAGAAACAAATATTAGAAAAAGAAGGAACATTACCAGATGCAGTTGTAGCCTGCGTTGGAGGTGGCTCAAATTCCATTGGCATGTTTGCTGAATTTATTCCTGAAGAAGATGTGAAGTTATATGGAGTGGAAGCGGCTGGTTTCGGTATTGATACAGGAATTCACGCAAGTGCCATAGCAGGAGAAAAAGTAGGAGTTTTACATGGAATGAAATCTTATTTATTACAAGATGTAGATGGAAATGTACAACTAGCTCATTCTATTTCAGCTGGCTTAGATTATCCGGGGGTGGGACCAGAACACGCTTATCTTAGAGATACAAAAAGGGTTATTTACGAATCCATAACGGATAAAGAGGCTATGGATGCATTAATGGAACTATGTAAATTGGAAGGGATTATACCGGCTATAGAAAGTGCCCATGCTATTGCTTATGCTTGTAAATTAGCAAAAACTATGTCAGAAGATCAACTGATGATTGTATGTCTATCTGGTCGAGGTGATAAAGACGTACATACCATTGCAGATTATTTAGAAGGAAAAAAATATCTATACTAAGAACAAAATTAGGAATAAAAACAAGAGGAACATTGGAAATAGAGGATGAAAACACAAAGTATAGATAGAAAAATTAGGTGCAATATTACTAGGGATGATAGAAAGGGGAACGTAAAGTGAATCGGATTGAAAAGAAATTAAAGATCTTAAAGGAAAAAAAAGAAAAAGCCCTGATCACATATATGACAGCAGGACTTCCAGATATGGAAAAGTCTATGGAAGTGATAAGAGCTCAAGAAGAGGCGGGTA
>DVLR01000295.1 GCA_018715425.1 Candidatus Merdenecus merdavium | reverse complement strand
TGTCATCATAAATGGTCCAAAGAATGAAGAACAAACGGCACCTCATATTGTAAGTGCAAGCTTTTTAGGAATTCGTAGTGAAGTGCTCCTTCACGCATTAGAAGATAAAGAAATATACGTATCAGCAGGATCAGCCTGTTCCTCAAACAAGAAGCAAAAAATGAGCTCAACGTTACAGGCGATTGGCCTATCACCAGATGCGGCTGAAGGGACCATTCGATTTAGCTTTTGTTCTAGGACAAGTTACGACGAATTAGATTACTGTTTGGAAGTTTTGAAAGAAATTGTTCCAATGCTGCGTCGTTATTCAAGAAAATAAATACTTCACATAAAAAAGGAGAACAACATGTTTAAAGCATTTTTAATAAAATACGCTGAAATAGGAACTAAGGGAAAAAACCGCTATCTATTTGAAGATGCCTTAGTAAGAAGAATAAAAGAAGTCCTTAGAGAAATCCAAGGAGATTTTCTTGTTCGTAAAGAACAGGGTAGAATCTTTGTAGAGTGCAAGAAAGAGTACGATTATGACGAAGCAATTGGTTGCTTACAAAGAGTCTTTGGAATTTCAGGAATTTGCCCCGTGTTAAAACTAGAGGATAGGGGATTTGAAGAATTATCAAAGGAAGTCATTAATTATATTGAAAGCATTTATTCCGATAAACATAAAACGTTTAAAGTAAATGCTCGTCGTGCTCGTAAAAATTATCCAAAAACATCAATGGAACTGAACTGTGATTTAGGAGAAGTAATTTTAGATGAATATCCAGAAATGAAAGTAGATGTACACAAACCTGAAATTGTATTAAATATTGAAGTCAGAGAATATATCTACGTATATTCCATTGTGATCCCAGGCCTTGGTGGTATGCCCCTTGGAACCAATGGAAAATCAATGCTACTCCTATCAGGAGGGATCGATAGTCCAGTGGCTGGCTATATGATAGCGAAAAGAGGTGTGGAATTAGAGGCGGTCTATTTCCATGCACCACCGTATACTAGCGAACGTGCAAAACAAAAAGTAGTGGACCTAGCAAAACAAGTGGCTAGATACTCAGGTCCAATCCGTTTACATATTGTAAACTTTACAGAAATACAGTTATATATTTATGAAAAATGCCCTCATGATGAATTAACGATCATTATGCGCCGTTATATGATGAAGATTGCTGAGCAGCTAGCGAAAGATAACAATGCCCTAGGCTTAGTCACAGGGGAGAGCATAGGACAGGTAGCCAGCCAAACGGTTAAAGGATTAGCAGCTACTAACGAAGTTTGTACCATGCCAGTTTTTCGACCACTTATAGCATTTGACAAACAAGATATCGTAGACATCGCCTTAAAAATAGATACCTATGAAACGTCAATCCTACCATACGAAGACTGTTGTACCATCTTCGTGGCGAAACATCCAGTAACCAAACCAAACATCAACATTATCAAACGTTCTGAGAAAAATCTAGCTGATGGGATTGATGCCATGATGGAAACGGCCATTCATACAACAGAAGTGATCGAAGTAAAATAAAAAGTGAAACTAGTGAGAATGTAGTGAAATAGTCTAAATCTTTTTGCACAAAAAAACTCCGCCAATTGCGGAGCTTTCACTAGATTAAATAAGGTTTTAATGTTTCTAATATAGATTCAACATTATCTTCTGCATGAATATTTAAATCGATAGGTTTAGATAAATCTAAACTGAAGATACCCATGATAGATTTAGCGTCGATTACATATCTACCAGAAACGAGATCGAAATCATAATCAAATTTCGTAATATCATTTACAAACGATTTTACTTTATCAATTGAATTTAATGAGATTTGTACTGTCTTCATCGGAAAAACCTCCTTAGTTTTAGTTATATTTATCTTACATTTATCAAGGGTAAAAGTCAAGTCGAAATCATACAAACTTAAATGAGATTATTCGTCATTATTTATAAAAGTAGAAATAAAAAAGGAGAAGAAAAATGAGAAAAGTAGCATTGCATAATTTGGGCTGCAAAGTCAATGCTTATGAAACAGAAGCTATGCAACAGTTATTAGAAGAACGAGGATATGAAGTTGTTCCTTTTGCACCTGGAGCAGACGTTTATATTATCAATACGTGTACCGTAACGAATATTGCCGATAGAAAATCAAGACAAATGTTACACAAAGCTAAAAAAATGAATCCCAATGCCATTGTTGTAGCAGCAGGCTGTTACGTACAGGCATCGAAAGAGGATCTTCAGGTTGATGAAGCTATTGATATTATCGTTGGGAACAACAAAAAACAGGATATTATCACGATTTTAGAAGAATATGAAGCCGATCATGAATATGAGGGAAGCTTCATCAACATTGCACAAACAAAGGAATTTGAATCTCTTTCTTTAAATAAAACATCGGATCACACGAGAGCTTATGTAAAAGTTCAGGATGGATGTAATCAGTTTTGCAGTTACTGTATTATCCCCTATGCAAGAGGTCGGGTAAGAAGTAAGAAATCAAGTGAAATTGTTGAGGAAATTACGGCACTTGCCAATAATGGATATCAAGAAGTTGTATTGGCAGGGATACATCTAAGCTCTTACGGTATGGATTTATTAGATGAGGAGGGACATGGGAACAAAGAATCACTTCTTAGTTTGATTTTAAATGTTCATGAAATACCTGGAATCAAAAGGATCCGATTAAGCAGCTTAGAACCAAGAATTATAACAGAAGAATTCGTAAAAACAATAAGTAAATTAGAGAAGATATGTCCTCACTTTCATCTATCCTTACAAAGTGGCTGCGATGAAACATTAAAGAGAATGAATAGACGATATACTTCGGGTGAATACTATAGTAAATGTCAATTACTAAGAAAATATTTTACAAATCCAGCTATTACTACAGATGTTATCGTTGGCTTTCCACAGGAAACAGATGAAGAATTTCAAACCACTAAGGCATTCTTAGAAGAAGTAGAATTTTCTGAGACTCATATATTTAAGTATTCCATGAGAAAAGGAACGAAAGCAGCCGAGATGGATGGTCAAGTAAATGACCAGGTAAAGGGAAAAAGAAGCAATGAATTATTACGGTTAAATGAAGAAAAACAAACCAAGTTTGAAAGGCTTCATCAAGGAAAAGAAGTGGAAGTATTAATGGAAGAACAGTATGAAATGGATGGAAAACTTTATTATGTAGGCCATACGAAAGAATACTTGAAGGTTGCAATACCTTCCAAAAGCGATTTGACAAATCAGATCATAAGGGGTACAATTATAGGTACTGTAAAACCACATATCTTACTATGTAAAAAACTGTAATATCATTGTTTCCCAGCCATGAAAATCAAATAAAGACTGTGCAAGCTTATTTGATTTTCATTTGGCATATAAAGTGTTTCGTTAAAGGAAATAAAATAATCATTGAAATATACAGTTATTTATATTAGAATAAAGATAAAGTTTATTTAAGGGCGTGATAAAATGGCAAATATTAATAATACACAATACTTTAAAGTTAGCTCAGAGCCAGAAGTGCATGTAAAAGAGATTTTAGACCAAGTTTACAATGCTATGGCCGAGAAGGGATATAATCCAGTAAATCAGATCGTAGGATACATTATGTCTGGAGATCCTACTTATATTACCAGTCATAAGAATGCTAGAAGCATGATTATGAAAGTTGAGCGTGATGAATTAGTAGAAGAATTATTAAAGGAATATATAAAGCATCAATCATGGAAGTAAAAAGAGACTCCAAGTAAAAAGATAAACCATTGCTTGGGATTTCTTTGCATAGGCTAAAAATTTAGATCAATACGAGAATTACTAAATTTTAAGGAAATAATAGAAGCATGTGGATGACGCTTCTATTGGTCTTCAAAATGATTGCAGTGTATTTATGCCAAATGAATGATGCGTCATTTGGCTTTTTATCTGTGTATAAAAACTGAATAAACTTATATTGATTTACAGGAAAACAATAGAGCAATCTTTCTACTTGGTTCTAAAGGAATCAAAGAAAGAATATAAAGAAAAGAAATAGGATAAATTAATATGAGAATTATGGGACTTGATTTTGGATCGAAAACAGTGGGCGTTGCTGTAAGTGATCCTTTAGGAATAACAGCTCAAGGTATAGAGATTATCAGAAGAAAATCGGAAAATAAACTGCGTCAAACTCTTGCAAGAATAGAAGAGTTGGTAAAGGAATATCAAGTGGAATCTTTTGTTTTAGGATTCCCTAAAAATATGGATAATTCTATTGGAGAAAGAGCTCAATTGTCATTAGATTTTAAAGAGATGTTGGAAAAAAGAACTGGTTTACCAGTTGTGATGTGGGATGAGCGTTTAACCACGGTAGAGGCAAATCGGACTTTAATTGAAGGAAAAGTAAGAAGAGAAAACCGTAGTTTATATGTAGATAAATTAGCCGCTGTATTTATATTACAAGGATACTTAGATTCTTTATCTCATCAGAAAGAATCTTTAGAATAGATGATAGAACATGGATCACAAACAAGGAAAGGAATAATATGGAAAAGATTAAGTTTATGGTATCTGAAGATGAAGAAGTTGAGTTTTACGTATTAGAGCAGACACAGATCAATGGTTTTTCCTATATATTAGTAACCGATTCTATGGAAGATGATGGGGAAGCATTGATTTTAAAGGATACCTCTTCTTTAGAAGATACGGAAGCGGTGTATGAAATCGTAGAGGATGACACAGAATTAGATAGTGTATCAAGAATTTTTGAAGAAATTCTAGAAGATATAGATATTGAACGATAGATTTCCATCTATCTTTCATGATAAAGCATTATTCGAATAATGACGTAGGTGAGGTGAAAAGATGCCAGTTGCCACAGAAAAGTTTAGAAAAATACTGAAAGAAAAAGGACTAAAGGTTACAAATCAAAGAGTTTTAGTGCCGCAAGTATTATCAAACAGCCCAAACAGACATCTAACAGCAGA
>DVLR01000294.1 GCA_018715425.1 Candidatus Merdenecus merdavium | reverse complement strand
TGTGCCTTTTCCATAAATTCAAAGGCTACATGAACTCTTTCGATAGCCTTTTCCATTTCATCTTCTGTAGCATCCCAAGAACGTTGCATGGTTGGTTTACCGAATGGATCCACTCCCATAAATGTAAATGTATGCCAGTATGACATTGCAAAACGTAATTGTTCTTTCATGGTTTTACCATTTACAATCTCATCTGGATTGTAGTACTTAAAGGATAGAGGATTTTTACTCTCTGGTCCTTCATAATTAATTTTTGAAATCTCTTTAAAGTATGACATGTCAATACCTCCTATTTTTATTTTTTTATTTTTATTTTCTAAGGTTATGATTTGTATTACTTATTTATAATTCTATGTATTTTATAATTAGTTCACTCATTAAACTAATTATATTTATACATTATAATATTTATACTTATTTGTCAATACTTTTCAAGAATGATTTCTTAAATTATATTTTTTATAACTTTTCTAGACGATGATTTCGTTATAGCATTCTAAATCATCGTGTAATAACTCATGGTGTTGATCTTTTAACAGTCCATCGTACAGTGCAAGAATCATAGGATTTTCGTTGGATCTCTTGATCTGAAGTTGCTTATCTGATTGATAAAGGCCTTTACTTCTAGCCTCTTTTGTTCTTGGTCCTGCTCCTCTTGGCTGTCCTCCACCAAGGATACAGCCACGTCTACATGCCATTACTTCTACAAAGTCGTAATAAACTTCACCTGCATTGATTTTATCTATTAACTCTGATGCATTAGCTAGACCGCTTACTACAGCAATTTTAACCTCTTTCTCTCCTAACTTCATCGTTGCTTCCTTGATTCCTTCTAGCCCACGAACACCACTATATTTAATGGTTTCTATAGCATCTTGAGATGGTTCATGAGAAAGCAGTCTTCTAAGTACTGCCTCTGTTACTCCTCCCGTAACACCAAATAATACACCTCCACCAGAAATCAAGCCAAAAGGCATGTCGGTAGATTCTGGCTCAATACGATCAAAAATAAGACCTGATTCATCAATCATCTTAGCCATTTCCGTCGTTGTAATGACAATATCTACGTCTTGTTCACCCTTTGTTTTATGTTCTGGTCTGATGGCTTCGCCTTTTTTAGCTGTACAAGGCATTACAGATACCATAACGGTTCTCTTTCCTTGGCTCTTTGTTTCATCTCTATAATATTCCTTTATGGTAGCACCAAACATTTGTTGTGGAGAGCGACAGGAAGATAATTGGCCTCTCATTTCTGGATATTTGTTTTCACAAAACTTTACCCATCCAGGGCAACAAGAGGTGTACATGGTTTTTTTAACACCAGACTCTATATGTGCCAGTAATTCTTTAGATTCCTCCATTACCGTTAAGTCTGCTCCAAAAGTTGTATCGTATACTTCATCAAATCCCAAGTATCGCATGGCTGCAACCAGTTTACCAAGAGAATTCTCTCCTTTTGGAATACCAAATTTATCACCAATGGCTACACGAACAGCAGGTGCAATTTGTGCTACAACCCGCGTATTTTTATCGTTGATTGCATCCCAAACCCGTTCTATATCCGATTTAATCGTAATGGCTGCAGTTGGACAGACAACTCGGCATTGTCCACATCCAACACAATCAGTATCTATAATTTTTTTATCAAAGGCGGGCATAACTTGAGCTTTTGATCCTCGCATAGCAAAATCAATGGCTCCAATTCCCTGTACTTCACCACAGGTACGAACACAGTCTCCACAAAGGATACATTTATTTGGATCTCTGACAATACTTGGGGAACTATCATCAATGGCAAGGGTTGGGTTCGTGTTTTTAAAACGAACGTCTTTAATTCCCATTTTTGCCGCTAAATCCTGTAATGTACAGTCTCCATTTCTATCACAAGTAGTACAATCTCTACAATGAGAAGATAATAATAGCTCCAAAATCATCTTTCTATGTTTCATAACCTTAGGGGACTTTGTGTAAATTACCATTCCATCCCACGGTTGTTCAGAACAAGAAGCCATAATTCTTCCTCTGTCATCTTCTACTACACACATTCTACAAGCACCATAAGTAGAAAGTTCTGAGTGATAGCAAAAGGTCGGTAAATCAATACCTATTCTTCTAATAATAGATAGAATATTTTTTTCATCTGTAAATTCAACTTTTTTCGAATCTATGGTTATATATCCCATTTTAACATCCCCCTGTTAAGATCTCATATTTTTAGCCTGCATGATAACTCATCGGATCTCTCCCTAATGCATCCAAAGTAAAAATCGCATCATATACATCTTTATCGGTAACTTTAAATGGCATATGATGAATAGACTCTGTCTCTACAGTAGCTGCTTTTGCAACTGCCATAATCTTTTCAGAAGTCACTTCTTTTATACCTAATTGGGAAAGAGTCGTTGGTAAGCCCACACTTTTACAGAAGTTCAAGGTTTTCATTAATTCATGAGCATCTTCTAATACCAATTGAACTAAGGTTCCAAAAGCAACTTTTTCTCCATGGTAAACATCATGACATTCTGGTAATACGGTAAATCCATTATGAATAGCGTGGGCTCCAGCAAGTCCACCACTTTCAAATCCCATACCACTTAACAGTGTATTGGCTTCGATTACTTTTTCTACTGCTTTACTACTAACGTTTTGATCTACAGCTCTTTTTGCAAGTTCTCCCTTTTCAATTAATGTGTCGTAGCACAATTTTGCAAGAGCGACTGCTGTCATGGTTGCACTTCCTCCAGCACACGTTTCTGATTCTGTGGCTTGACAAGCACGGGCCTCAAAATATGTGGCAAGAGCATCTCCCATTCCTGCAACCAACAGTCTCGTTGGAGCTTTAACGATCATATCAGTATCTACTAAAACTAAGTTAGGATTCTGCTTTAGAAAAAGATATTTTAAAAACTCTCCCTCCTCTGTATATAATACAGATAAAGCACTGCAAGGTGCATCGGT
>DVLR01000293.1 GCA_018715425.1 Candidatus Merdenecus merdavium | reverse complement strand
GTTGTGAATAGTGCATAGATTCCAGGGGAAAAAGAACGTATGATAGATGTATCAAACAACTATTGTTGGGAATAGCGAAAACAAAACGGTAGTGTCAAATGATTTATGAGAAAACCGAGTCAAAGAAGAGGCTCAAACGAACCTTGAAAACTGTAGATATTGATAGCGAATAGCTCTCCGAGGGCTTAGGGCACTGCCCTAAGTACCCGCAAGGGACCAGTCCCTTGACCCGATACGGGCTTTGCCCGAACCCATCCTCGCCGGAAGGCAGGAAAAGGGCGCAGTTGCCCCTTTTCTGCTAGAACAGGATAATCCGTGAACCTTATGTCAAGAAACTTTCGCGGCATATCCTCGTGCGGTGCACTGTGGTATTCCACGGTTTTCTTGACAACGGTTCCGCACCCTTTAGGCAGTTGCTTGATTTTGCATATTTAGAATTGTCTGCTGGCCAAGGAAGATAAGGAGCTGCCATTTACCTGGCATATTCCCGGCACCTTTAAGCAGTTCAACATCATTAAGAATCTTATAGTTGTTGTGTTTGTGAGGACGGAGAAAGTTGTAATAAGCTACCCACAGAGCTAAATCATAGTTGGCACCGTCGATGTTATCAAAACCGTTGGTAGGTCTGTAAGAAGCCTTGTATGTACGGTTGAGCCTTTCAATCATCTGTTTGTATGGTCGGAATTCTTTTGATACTTCATCGTCGTTGGTAAGTCCAATTACCTGGGTAATATCGAACTTAAATTTTTCTCCAAACTCATGGAAAAACTGTTGGGCAGCCAGAGGATAGGCACTATAACCGTCAGCAATGAATTTAAAGTGCTGCGGAAGTTCCTTCAGATGCCTGAAAGCCATTCGCATGGCAAGAATGCAGGGACCGACTCCACGGTTATCAGATACCTGGTAACCAATCATGGAACGGCTGGCAACATCCATGATGAACCAGATATAAGCTTTGATGCCACGGATTTTGATATAGGTCTCATCGGCAGTAAATACTTTGTCGGTTCCGTAATCATAGTTGTCAACGAAAGGCTTGATACACATAGCGGCTGATTTACAGTAGTTGGCAATACTTTGGTGGGAGATGCCGATCCCATAGAGGTCTTTGAGAGCTTGTTTGGTTTTTCGAAGAGAGAGACCAAGGTTCACATGAAGAGTCAGGCACAGAGACATCGTATTGGAATCGAACTTAGTGAATTTAAGAGATGAGGCATTCTTTGGCAGAGAGTTTAAGTCCAGCTTAAAGAAATCCATCGTGAATTCGCGGTAGATGTAATGGAGCTTATATTTGTTTTTGCCATAGTCCTCATCCAGATGCTTTTTATCAACCTTTTTGAGGTTGTGCAGATAATAAGGGCATTTAGGATTCACACATTTATGGATGATAAAGTGTTTGCGGTCTTTCTTGTGAACAAGGCTGTGATTGCAATGAGGGCACTTCAGGACGGAGGTTTTGGAAAAACGGTTCTCCTTAGTGGGAGAAAAATGCGTTTGACAGACCTTACACAGAACCTGGCTTTTCTTCTTGCCATCATTCCACATGAGATAGTCCACAGGGGCATCACATGCAGGGCAGGTACAGTGTTTTGGAATATCACACTCCACCCGGCGAAATACAGGGCGTATAGTTTTGTGGTAGCGCTGCTGGTAATAAGCGATGAGATCCTTCCAGTTCCAGTCCTGCTTGTAGGATATGATTTTGGGAAGCTCATCAATCTTGAATTTCTGGTACTTTGGAGAATGGGAATCATCAAAAGCCCACTGTTTAAGTGGGATGTATCTACAGATAAAGTTAATAAGCCAGCAAATTTGTTTATGTTGGTATTGAATAAAGAGAAGTAAATAAAGTATAATGTCCATGAGCAATGAAATCCTTTCTGGTATTTTGGAGTTTTGGTCGAGGACATTATACCAAAAAAAGGGAGGTCATTGCTCTTTTTATTGCAAACTCCCATACAATCAAGGTTTATAACAATAAAACAGGGTAGTAATTTGACACTACCAATGGTTCACAGGAGGTATAAGAATGAAAATTGTAATTTTAGAAGGAGCAACCTTGGGTATCGATGTAGATATTTCCATTTTCAACCAACTTGGAGAAACGGTTATTTATGATGCAACTGATTATGATACGATCCAGGAACGAATCAAGGATGCCAATGTTATTTTGACCAATCGCATTCCGATGAAAGAAAAATATATCTCTGGAGCTAAAGATTTAAAATTGATCTGTGTAACTGGAACTGGAACCAATCATATCGATCTTAATTATACAAAAAGCAGAGGCATTACCGTCTGCAATGTAGGAAGCTATTCTACTGCAAGTGTTGCACAGCATACCTTTGCCATGTATTTTTACTTAACGGAACATCTTAGATACTACGATGATTACGTTAAAAGTGGGGAGTATAGTACAAAACCATCTTTTGCCGATTTCTTAACACGATTTGAAGAATTAAATGGTAAGACATGGGGAATTATAGGCTTAGGAGAAATAGGAAGGAGAGTAGCAAAAATAGCGGAGGCATTTGGTTGTAACGTCATTTATTATTCTACTTCTGGAAAAAATAGCTCTACAGATTATCAGCAAGTGGATCTAGATACACTTCTAAAAACATCAGATATCTTATCCATTCACGCTCCTCTTAATGATACGACTAGAAACTTAATTGGTGCCAAAGAGTTAAATAAGATGAAAAAAACTGCTATTTTAATCAATGTAGCACGAGGTCCTATTATAAATGAAGAAGATTTATATCAGGCTTTAAAGGAAGGAACCATAGAAAAGGCGGGACTTGATGTATTTTCCAAGGAGCCTATCAAGGCGGATCATCCTTTGCTTTCTATCAAAGATGGGCGTAAACTCTTACTGACTCCTCATATGGCTTGGACCTCTATTGAGGCACGAACAAAGTTAATTCAGGAGATTTATAAAAATATTGAAGCATTTCAAAAAGGTGAAAAGAGAAATGTAGTAGAGTAATGTTACGGACCAAAAGAAATCAAGTGATAAAACAGGATCCCCCAAAACTCTCCTTATGGTCTTTGGGGGAAACTTGTATCATGGTGGTTAGTACGTAAGGTTACAAGAAGTGGCATAGGTTATTCTTCAATGATATGGATTTCTAAAAAGTCAAAATCAATGCCTTCAATAAAGTTATCTTGGTAAAATCTAGCCTTATCGTGAACTTGGAATTCATGTATTGTAGAGTCTAACCAGATGGGTTTACTTAAATCAAATTCGTAGCAAATATCATCTAAGGCTTGAAATATTTTCTTTGTTCTAGTTTTAGTGGAATCATCTTCAATGACGGTATCCATGATTAATTTATTATCTTTAAATATTTTACCCCATAAACGAAACATAGGTAAGCTCCTCCTCTATAAATGCCCTTTCATATAGTTAGGGGTATTTATCTAAACACCCCTAAAACAACGATACAAAGGGAAAAGATCAAAGTTTCTACCTTAGTATATCTGGTTGAAGATTTATTGTAAAGAGAATCAATCATAAAAACCAGCTTTTATAATTTTAAAAAGAGAGAATATCTATGATGGACGTAATAGTATGATAAGATGAAAAGTAGACCAAAGAAAGTGATTTCCAATGATTTTAGGATGATGAAAGGAGAAAGGATGTAGTAATCTTTAGGATCAAGGAAGGAAATATGACACAACAGATAAAGGAGATAGATAAGATGGATGGTGATAAAAGAAGAGAAAATATGATGAAGATCTTACAGCAAGCCCATAAACCCATCAATGGAACACAGTTATCTAAGGAGCTGGGAGTTAGCCGCCAGGTCATTGTTCAGGACGTGGCATTATTGCGAGTGGCCAATAAAAATATTGTTTCTACGAATCGTGGATATATTTTATATGATCCCATAAAAGCAATTCAACGACCTAAGA
>DVLR01000292.1 GCA_018715425.1 Candidatus Merdenecus merdavium | reverse complement strand
AATCACTAGGCTTTGTCCTTTGGAGGTGATAACCTCTTTGGGGTTGACTCCCAGAAATGTATAACGTCCATTATTTTTATCGTAACTTTCCATCAAAAATCCCATTTGCCCTCTGGAAAGATTCTCGTAAATACTGACTGCCGTCTCATCTACGATGCTTATGGTTTGTTTATATACTCTTTTGATTCGTTTCATTGACTCTCCTTCTCTACTAGAACGCGAAGAAATACAAGTTCTTAAGGGGCATAGATGGTGACAAAATAAAACGTCCCTGACCACAGCTTTTATGCTATGATCAGGGACGTAATATATTCATATACGTGGTGCCACCCATTTTTTAGAATCTTAGGCTTTTTGCTTTTTATAAAAGCTGTAGTCTATCGATAGGTTCCATTGTTTAATAATAGAAAATTCTATGATTAAAAATAAAAAAAAGCCACAATATCTCCTTCTAGGAAAATATCTCAGCCACCCTATGATTCTATCTCATTCTCGATACGGAAATTTCTTTCGATATCTACCCTCTGTAACGTGAGGACACGGCATTAGCTACTATTGTTTCACCTTGCATCTCCCAAACCCATTCCTAACAGTTTAGCATATCGGCTTCCACCAGCACCGACTCTCTGTAATGTATCTTCCATTAGTACTCTTTTTGTTCCTAGATTTTCTTCTTTTCATGTTATTGGAATTTTATCACATTACAGCAATGATGTCAATAGTTAATTTATTTTTCTATAATCAAAACAAAGGGCTTGCATTATCTATATTATAAGGTAAAATAATAAGGGACGAATTTTGTATGTTTCGTCAATAAAAAGTAAAACAAGGCTATATGCAGACATATACAGGTTTTGGTTGAAAGAAAATTATAAATACGAAAGGAGCCACACGATCATTCTTTCAGCTTTTTTATTTGTGGCAATATTGCAATGGGTGTTGCGATATAGAAATGGGTATAAACAAACATGATTAGTGCAAATAATGTAACTCTTAGAATTGGCAAAAAAGCTTTATTTGAGGAAGTAAACATTAAATTTACAGAAGGAAACTGCTACGGATTGATCGGTGCCAACGGTGCTGGAAAATCCACATTTTTAAAAATCTTATCTGGGGAATTGGAAACCACTTCTGGGGATATTGTCATGACTCCTGGAGAACGTTTATCCTTCTTACAACAAGATCACTTTAAATATGATGAATTTACTGTTTTAGATACGGTTATCATGGGGAACCAAAGACTCTATGATATTATGAAGGAAAAAGACGCTATCTATTCAAAGGAAAACTTTACCGATGAAGACGGAATCAAGGCCAGCGAATTAGAAGGTGAATTTGCTGATATGAATGGATGGGAAGCCGAATCTGATGCTGCTTCTTTACTTAACGGACTTGGAATTGATACTTCCATCCATTATTCCACTATGAGGGATCTAAATGGTAATGAAAAAGTAAAGATCTTACTTGCCCAAGCTCTTTTTGGTAATCCTGATATCTTATTATTAGATGAGCCTACAAACCATTTAGATTTAGATGCAATTGCTTGGTTAGAAGAATTCTTGATCAACTTTGAAAATACTGTGATTGTAGTATCCCATGATCGATACTTCTTAAACAAAGTCTGTACTCATATCGCTGATATTGATTACGGTAAGATCCAGCTTTATGCTGGTAACTATGATTTTTGGTATGAATCAAGCCAATTACTTATTAGACAAATGAAAGAAGCAAATAAAAAGAAAGAAGATAAAATCAAAGAATTGCAAGACTTTATCTCTCGATTTAGTGCTAATGCTTCTAAATCAAAACAAGCAACTTCCAGAAAGAAAGCCCTAGAAAAAATAGAATTAGATGAGATTAGACCATCTAGTAGAAAGTATCCTTATATTGACTTTAGACCTAACAGAGAAATTGGAAACGAAGTATTATCTGTTGAAAATCTTTCTAAAACTATTGATGGTGTAAAAATCTTAGATAATGTAACCTTTACTTTAAATAAAGAAGATAAAGTCGCTTTCGTTGGAGGAAACGAACTTGCTAAAACCACTCTATTTAAAATCATTACTGGAGAAATGGAACCTGATTCAGGTACTTATAAATGGGGCATTACTACTTCTCAGGCATACTTCCCTAAAGATAGTACTGCCGAATTCGATAATGAAGATATTATTGTTGACTGGTTAACTCAATATTCTGAAATCAAGGATGTTACTTATGTCCGCGGTTTCTTAGGGAGAATGCTCTTTGCTGGAGAAGATGGAGTGAAAAAAGTTAAGGTCTTATCTGGTGGTGAAAAAGTCCGCTGTCTATTATCTAAAATGATGATCTCTGGATCTAATGTTTTGATTTTAGATGAACCTACAAACCATCTTGATATGGAATCTATTACAGCTCTTAACAATGGCTTGATTAAATTCCCAGGTGTGATTCTATTCGCATCCCATGACCACCAATTTGTAGAAACTACTGCTAATCGTATTATGGAAATTGTTCCAGGTGGAGCATTGATTGACAAAATAACAACTTATGACGAATACCTTGCCAGTGATGAAATGGCCAGAAAACGCCAGATTTATAGTGTAAATGTTGACGAAGATCAAAATTAAAGTGATTTCCCTTAAATAAAAAAGAGGAAGACGGTGTAAGTGAACACCTTCTTCCTCTTTTTTATTTACATCTTTTTTATTTATATCTTTCATATCATCTATGATTCTATGTTTTTTACCCTTTTACTCCCGTATGTGCTACCCCTTCTATAAATTGTTTTTGGAAGATAAAGAAGAGAAGAATCATGGGGATGACGGCCAAAA
>DVLR01000291.1 GCA_018715425.1 Candidatus Merdenecus merdavium | reverse complement strand
TTAGGCTTTAACGAATATACACGTAAAGTGGTATTAGATGCTATGTTTTTCAGTGATCTATGGCCAGAATTTGATCGTGGAAAAATGTCTGATGAAGAACTTTTAAACAGGTTTATTAAAAACAGCCCTTCTTTTGAACGGGAGATTCGCACTGCTTTTGAAGCTGTGGGAGATACCATACATACTTATGATTACTCTAAAGATTGGATTTTAGATATGAAAGCGAAGGGATATCACTGTTATTATCTATCTAATTTTCCTAGTAAAACTTATGATCTTAGCAAAGAAAAAATGTCCTTTTTAGAAGATATGGATGGGGGGATTTTTTCTTTTGAAATAAGAAGCATTAAGCCAGAACCACTGATTTAT
Organism: Candidatus Merdenecus merdavium; assembly: GCA_018715425.1. Lineage (GTDB taxonomy): Bacteria > Bacillota > Clostridia > Lachnospirales > Lachnospiraceae > Merdenecus > Merdenecus merdavium. Next base: position 18,442 of record DVLR01000291.1, on the reverse strand, counting down.
GAAACCCTTCTCCAAAAATATTCCTTAGATCCAGATGCGAGTGTTTTTTTAGATGATTCGTACAAAAATATTGAGACTGCTCATAAACTAGGCTTTCATACTATTTTATTTAAAAATCAGAAACAGGCCTTATCTGAATTAAGGAAATTAGGAATACATCTTTAAATTGAAAGAATCATATATCCGTTATGTTTTGTTACTAGAGAAGATATTATTTATAGATAGTGCTATCTATAAATAATATCTTCTCTTCCTGGTCCATTAGAGATCATAGTAATTGGATAGCCTAGTTTTTCTTCTATAAACTCTATATAGTGTCTGCAGTTTTCAGGAAGTTCCTCATATTTATTAATACCACGAATATCACAGTTCCATCCCGGTAATACTTCTAGGACTGGTTTCGCTTTCTTTAATTGATCCGTTGTAGGAAAATCTGTCGTTTGTTTCCCTTGGATTTCATATGCTACACATACAGGAATCTCTTTTAAATATCCTAAAACATCAAGAACGGTAAATGCTACATCTGTAGTACCTTGAATTCTACAACCGTATTTTGATGCAACCACATCAAACCATCCCATTCTTCTGGCTCTTCCAGTCGTAGCACCAAACTCACCGCCATCTCCACCTCTATTTCTTAATTCATCTGCTTCTTGTCCAAAAATTTCACTTACAAAAATACCAGCACCAACTGCACTTGAATAAGCTTTGCATACAGTAACGATTTTTTTTATTTCATATGGAGGTATTCCAGCTCCAATGGCACCGTATGCTGCCAAAGTAGAAGATGAGGTTACCATAGGATAAATACCGTGATCTGGATCCTTTAAAGCCCCTAGTTGTCCTTCTAATAAAATCTCTTTTCCCTTTTTTATCGCATCGCTTAAATACAGAGATACATCTACAAGATAAGGGCTTATCATATCTCTATACCCCATAAGTTCTTTCATAATGCTATCTGGTTGTAATAATGGTTTATGATATAAATGTTCTAATATAACATTTTTTAATTTACAGATATTTTCTACCTTTTCCCTGAGAGCTTCTTCATGAAATAGTTCACTTACTTGGATACCTATTTTGGAATATTTATCTGAATAAAAAGGAGCAATACCAGATTTGGTGGATCCAAAGGACTTACCAGCCAAACGCTCTTCTTCATATTGATCAAATAAAATGTGATAGGACATGACAAGTTGAACGCGATCAGAAACTTTAATGTTAGGGGTTGGAACACCTCGCTCTACCAATTCCTCTATTTCTCTCATAAATACTGGTATGTTTAAAGCTACTCCATTTCCAATAATACTAGTGGTATGATCATAAAATACACCAGATGGTAAGGTGTGGAGTGCGAATTTTCCATAGTTGTTTACAATGGTATGGCCAGCATTAGCCCCTCCTTGATATCTTACGATAATGTCTGCTTCCTTACTTAATGTATCAGTAATCTTACCTTTCCCTTCGTCTCCCCAATTGGCTCCAACAATTGCTTTAACCATATATGATCTCCTTCCATTTATTCATATACCATGAAATTTCTTCGTTTCTCTTTTACTAGGATAGTATATCTTATTTTTTTCTATAAAGATAATCAATATTATTTATATAGAACATAATCCAGGATTATATATGGAGCCTGTTTTTTCTTTGTATTATAAAAAATCACAGGTTTTTATTGGAAAACTCTTCTTCCCCCATCATCATCAACAACAAATTCTTAGCGGCATTGGAAATAGGATATCTCTCATCCCATACGATACAGAAATTTCTTTTTGGCACCATTTCTCTAAACTTCAATTGAAATAAATCACCTTTTTCTATATATTCTTCTGCAAACTCTTTTACAACCAATCCAATTCCTAAATTGCGGATTGCAAACTGTACAATCATATCACTGGTAGCTAACTCAAATTCAGGATAAAGCTCTAATCCACGAACTCTCAAATATTCATCTAAATGCTTTCTACTACTAGTATTCTTTTCTAAGCAGATCACAGAAAAATCATCTAATTCATTGTAATGTAATGTTTTATTTCGTAACTCTTCATAAGCCTTCCCTGCTACAAAAATATCCTCAATGGTTTTCACCTTTACTTCTTTCATTCCTTGTTTCGCTGGATAAGGAGAACTTACCACACCAAAATCAATGTTTCCATCTTGAAGCGTTTTTAAAGTATCTGGTGTTGGGCCATTACTGACACTTACCTTAATATGTGGATATTTTTTATGGAATGTTTCTAAAAAAGGAAGCAAATAAAATCGCAATGTCATATCACTTGCCCCAATATTAATCTTTCCAGATTCCAAATTCATCATTTCACGTAATTTTGTTTCTCCAAGTTCGATGGATTCATATCCCCTTTTCACATAGGAGTATAAAAGCTCACCTTCTGCAGTTAGTCTGACCCCTTTTGCTAAACGGATAAACAATGGAGTCTTCCAGGCTTCTTCTAGCACCTTAATCGCCTGACTGACTGCAGGTTGAGAAATCGATAAAATCTTAGATGCCTCAGTAATCTTTCCTGTTTTTCCTACATAATAGAAAATTCTATAATATTCTAGATTGATATTCATCTTTCACCTCTTTGCCTTCATTGAAATAAGCATACCTAGATTCTTACAAATAAGGTATGCTTACATCGTTATATAGCTATGGTTTTTCCTGCATTTATAATGATTTCCTCTAGAAATCTCAAAAGTGGAATCCTGCTAACCGTTTCTAAAGTTGAACAATAAGTATCTATAATATTAACCACCCACGCTTCTCTACATGTTGGTGGCATTATATTAAGTGGCCACATATGTTTACCGATAATATCTTTTTCAATATGATTTAATTCAAAGTCTCTCGTTGCATTATTTAGAGCTGTCTTCGCATGAGTAAATCCATGCCATTTATGGTTATCTTCCTTTTCATGCCAATCATATAAAAAATAATCATGGAGCAATGCCCCACGTACCAAAGCCCGTTCATTACATGGAATACCAAGATTACGTACAAAGATCAAGCTGAAGATACCAACACCAAGACTGTGTTGTAAACAAGTGATATTACCATGTTGAATAAACTGATTCATGGATTTTACACTTTCAGTATCCAATAGATCTTTCACATAGTCGTAATAATCTATTAATAATTCCTCTCTCATATTCCTTCTCCTAAACATTGAAATTGTTTCTACCTATACCCTATTATAGTTTCATTTTATAAAAATGCAACTAGTAATTTTCTTAATTATTCTTCTTTTTTCTTTAAATAAAGGATTTTTCCCCCAAGTTCTTTTGTATCCTCTAAATCATGAGTTACCATAATCACAGTTTTTCCCTTGGTCATCTTTTTTATATACGCTAATACTAAATCCCTGGTTTTGTCATCAAATCCCTTTAATGGCTCATCTAAAAAAATCACTTGGTAATCTGACATAATCGCTCTTACAATAGCCACTCTTCTACTCATTCCACCACTTAATTCTCTAATGGGTATTCTAGTGATATCTTCTAATCCAACGTATGATAAGTGTCTAATAATTTCTTCTTTTGTGATATCTTTAGAATGAACCATACGAATATTAGCTCCAACACTTAAATTTTTACACAGTTGATCTTCTTGGAATACTGCGCTTATTGCTTTATCTTGCATTCCTTCTATCTGTCCCCTATCTGGCTTTTCTACCCCCATTAAGATCCGAATAAGCGTAGTCTTTCCACATCCAGACTCTCCCATAATACAAGTTATTTTTTTTTCATAAAAGATGCAACTTAATTGATCAAGAATCTTAACGCCATGATAGCTCTTATCCAATGCTGTCACTTTAATATCCATTTTTATAACCGCTCCATTTCATATTGTAAAAGCTTAATAAATCCTAGTATCAACTTTTCAAATAAAACACTGATGATGACAATCATCAAAGTCCATGCAAATAGATCTTCCATATTTAAATATAATTTGGATAAATATAATTTTTCTCCTATAGATCCATCTGGTATTCCAATGACTTCTGCAGCAATTCCAGCTTTCCAGCACATACCTAAAGAAATACTGGATGCAGTTTTTATATAAGGGATCACATAGGAACCATAAATATAAAATATTTTTTTAAAAAAGGGAATTTTAAAAACATGTGCCATTTCTAAGATTCCTCGATCTACATTTCGTATACCATCTAAAGTATTTGTATAGATAATCGGCAAAACCATTAGAAACGATATAAAAACAGATAAATTCTTAGAAGATATCCAAACCAAACATAAAATAATAAAAGATGCAACTGGGACTGATTTAATTGCCTGCATGATTGGATATAATAATTCCTCTATTCGCTTTCCATTGGCCGATAGGATCCCTAAAAAAATACCTAAAAAAAATGCAGTGAAAAATCCCAAAAGAATTCTTCCAACGGAAAACCCTATGGATCGCCAAAACTCTGCCTCGATAACTAAGGTCCCAACCCTTTTTATAGCAGAAAGAGGAGATACCAATAGTATCTCCTGGCCAATGATGACACTGGCTATCTGCCATATTACTAGCCAAAATAAAATAGCCCACCACTTAAGTTTTCTTTTGTTCTCCTTATCGGATGTAGTAGAATTCGTCATCTGGAAGTTTCCCTCCTACTGCTTGGGGATTCTGATCTAATAATACAGTTAAGTACCCACTTAATTGTTCTTTCATTTCCTGTCCATCTATAAAAACAATATTACAATCTGGAATGGCTTTCACGCCCACTGCTGCTGGCACAATGTCAAAGCTTTCAATCATCACGCTAGCTGCTTCAACATCCCTATTTGTATCATCGATAGATTCTTGATATCCATCTAAAAATCTATCGACCTCTTCCTTAGAAGATTCTAAAAAGTCGCTTCTTACTACTACAACCCCTGTAAGCAACGAACTAACTTGTTCAGAATCTTCACTTACTGTATCCCACTCTTTCGTTAAATTAAGTGCAATCCTTATATTTTCATCTTTCATCTGGGCCGTAGTAACAAAAGGCTGTGGTAGCATGGCAACCACATTTTCTTCTCCTAATAATGCCACACACTCTGCTGGTTCTGATTTAAACTCTATGGTTACATCTGTACCTGGAATGAGTCCTGCAGATGTTAGAATATAATTTAAAGCATATTCCGGAGTAGCTCCCTTACCTGTTGCATAGATGGTTTTTCCTCTTAGATCTTCGATAGAAGAAATACTATTTCCATTTTCTACAATATCCAGCACTCCAAGGGTGTTAATAGCCATCACCTTAACTTTTCCCTCTGTATTATTATATAAAACAGCTGCAAGATTTGCTGGAACGGCGGCAATATCTAAATCACCTTTTACCAATTGAGTGGTAATTTCATCAATAGCAGCTGAAATACTAAAGTTGTAAACTGGATCTGTTTCTTCCTGATCCTTTGTCATTAAAGCAGCCATTCCCATTGCTGTAGGCCCCTTTAATGCTCCTACACGTATTTGTTTTGATTCCTCTGTCTTTGAAGACTCTAATTGATCCCCTTCTGTGGAAGGTATTTGATCCTCCTCTGTGGATGCTATTGTCTCTTCTTCTGTGGATGCCATTGTATCCTCTTGTGTGGATGCTACTGTATCTTCGACTTTTTGATCCGTCGTTGAACATCCCACCATTAAGAAAATGGATAAAATAATACCAATTGCTATACTCGTTACTTTTTTCATACTTCCTCCTCATTTCTTTACCTAATGATCATTGACCTCTTTATTTTATCATAAATCAACGAAATTGTTAAATCTATAACAGATGTTTACAAAAAAATACTAGAAAAAGGAACTGCTAGACACACAGTCCCTCTCTCGTCTTAAATCTATACATTGATCTGGGCATTCATACCGAGGACATCTTGATTCTTCTCTAACATTGGATTTACGACATCTTGTAAAAAAGCTTCTACCTGCTCCTTTGCACGTCCCGTATATTTCCTTGGATCCATGGTTTTTTGTAGCTCCTCTAGGGTTAAATTAAAAGAAGGATCCCCAGCAATTAATTGTAATAAATTATTATCTTCACCTTTTTCTTTTATATTTCTACCTGCTTCCATCGAGAGGTTTCTAATTCTTTCATGTAATTCCTGACGATCTCCGCCAGCTTTTACAGCATCCATCATAATATTTTCTGTAGCCATAAAAGGAAGCTCCGCCATTAAGCGTTTTTCAATTACTTTAGGATATACTACTAAGCCATCTACCACGTTTAAGCACAAATCTAAGATACCGTCAATAGCTAAAAAGCCTTCTGGTATACTAAGTCTTTTATTGGCTGAATCATCTAATGTCCTTTCGAACCATTGGGTAGCAGAAGTAATTGCAGGATTAAGAGCATTTACCATAACGTACCTCGACAAGGAAGCAATTCTCTCACTTCTCATAGGATTTCTCTTGTAAGCCATGGCAGAAGAACCAATTTGACTCTTTTCAAAAGGCTCTTCTACTTCTTTTAGGTGCTGTAGCAGACGAATATCGTTAGAAAACTTATGTGCACTGGATGCAATTCCCCCTAAAACGTTTAATACCCTTGTATCTACCTTTCGAGAATATGTCTGACCTGATACAGGATAGCAGCTTTCAAATCCCATTTTTTCAGCAATCATAGGATCAATACGATCAATCTTTTCATGGTCTCCATTAAATAACTCTAAGAAACTAGCTTGAGTCCCTGTAGTTCCCTTGGAACCTAGTAATTTCATGGTAGAAATCACATGATCTAAATCCTCTAAATCTAATAAAAATTCCTGTATCCAAAGGGTGGCTCTCTTACCTACCGTAGTAGGTTGCGCTGGCTGAAAATGAGTAAATCCCAGTGTTGGTAACCCTTTATATTCCTCTGCAAATTTACTTAATTTTTCAATTGTATTAATCAATTTTATGCGTACTAATTTCAGTGCTTCTGTCATAACGATAATATCAGTATTATCTCCCACATAACAAGAAGTGGCTCCTAAGTGAATAATCCCTTTTGCTTTTGGACACTGCTTACCATAAGCATAGACGTGAGCCATAACATCATGTCGCACTTCTTTTTCCCGCTCTTTTGCAACTTCAAAATTAATATCATCCTTATGAGCTTTTAATTCTTCGATCTGTTCCTCTGTAATATGAAGTCCAAGTTCTTTTTCTACCTCTGCAAGAGCAATCCACAATCTTCTCCATGTTTTAAACTTTTTATCAGGAGAAAAAATATACTGCATTTCTTTACTAGCATAACGTTCTGACAAGGGGCTTACGTATTTATCCATTTTGATTCTCCTTTTTCTTCCTTTATAAACTCAGTACTGCTTTTTATTTTCATATACAGTGGCTATTTTTCAAAGGCCTGACTGATATCTTCCGTTGGTACTTCCATAGGATAATTTCCTGTAAAACAAGCATCACAGTACTGTAGGTCTCCCACCATTTCCTTTAATTTTTCGATTTCCATATATCCTAAGGAATCTGCATCTATCATTTTTTGTATTTCATCTTTCGTATGAATATGGGCAATTAATTGGTCATTTGTGGGAACATCAGTGCCATAGTAACATGGGTATAAAAATGGTGGTGAACTGATTCTAACATGAACTTCTTTGGCCCCTGCTGCTTTTAACATTTTGATAATATTAGCAACGGTGGTTCCACGTACAATAGAATCATCTACCATAATGATTCTTTTTCCCTTTACCACATTCTCTAAGACATTTAATTTAATCTTTACACTTGATTCTCTCTGACTTTGCTTCGGCTTAATGAAGGTCCGTCCTACGTAGCTATTTTTGTGAAAGGCTATTCCATAGGGAATATGAGACTGCTCAGAGTATCCTTTTGCTGCAGCAATTCCAGAATCTGGAACGCCAACTACCAGATCCGCATCCACAGGATATGATTTTGCTAAAGCTTTTCCTGCTAAAATACGAGACTCATAAACATTGACTCCATCAAGAACACTATCCGTTCTGGCAAAATAGATATATTCGAAAATACATCTAGCTCGTTTTTTTTGCACCATGGTCCGATCAGAAGTGATGGTTGTGGCAGAGATGGTAACAATTTCTCCAGGCTCTACATCTCTGACAAACTCTGCACCAATTGCCGACAAAGCACAACTTTCGGAAGCCAATATGAATGCATGATCTCGTTTTCCGATACAAAGTGGTTTAATACCTAAGGGATCTCTAGCACCGATGAGCTTTCTTTGACTCATGACAATCAAGCCATATGCTCCCTTTATTTTAAGGCATGCCCTTTTAACAGCTTCTTCTACGGTTCTTGAATTTAATCTTTCTCTTGCAATATGATAAGCAATTACCTCTGAATCAATGGTGGTCTGGAAAATTGCTCCTGTATATTCTAGTTCTTTTCTAAGCTCTACAGCATTAATCAAATTACCATTATGGGCAATCGCCATAATACCTTTTACATAGTTGATGACGAGTGGCATAGCATTTTCTACTCTACTAGCACCTGATGTGGAATATCTTACATGTCCTACACCAATATTACCTTTTAAATCTTCTACCGATTCCTCTGTAAATACATCGTTTACAAGGCCCAGTCCCTTGAAAGAATCTACTTTTCTTTTAGGACCATCGGTTCTCGTTACAGCAATACCACAACTTTCTTGCCCTCTGTGTTGAAGGGCGAATAGACCGTAATATACATCTTGAGCAATATTGGAAAGATCCCTATCATAAATACCAAATACACCACATTCTTCCTTTAAACCGCTCTCTAACTCATAGACCTCTTGTTGTTGTATATTGTTCAAATTGCTACCGCCTTTCTAGTTCTATCCCAAATCTAGGTTTTGAAGATACTCCTGTTTTTTACAGCTTGTCCCTTGATCTACAGTCCTAATCTTTTAAATACCTCGTTATATGCCTCTTCAACATTTCCCATATCTCTTCTAAAACGATCTTTGTCAAGTTTTTCGTGAGTCGTTGCATCCCATAATCTACAAGTATCAGGGGATGTTTCATCCGCTAAAATAATCTCTCCTTTATAACGACCAAACTCTATTTTAAAATCTATTAATTCAATATTTGCTTTTAAAAAATATGCTTTTAATACTTCATTTACTTTAAATGCATATTTTGTAATGATATCGATTTCTTCTCGTGTAGCAAGTCCTAAAGCAATTGCAAAATAATCATTAATAAGAGGATCCCCAAGATCGTCATCTTTATAGCTAAATTCTAAGGTTGGAGCCTTAAATTTTGTACCTTCTGGTACTCCTAAGCGCTTAGAAAAACTACCAGCTGCAACATTACGAATAATCACCTCTAATGGTACAATATCCACCTTTTTAACGGCTGTTTCACGATCACTTAATTCTTCTATAAAATGTGTTTTAACACCTTCCTTTTCTAAAAGTTGAAAAATAAGGTTCGTCATTCTATTGTTTACAACACCTTTTCCTACAATCGTTCCCTTTTTTTCTCCATTAAATGCTGTAGCATCATCTTTATAATCTACAATCAGAACATCTTCTACATCTGTTGTATAAACCTTCTTTGCTTTTCCTTCATAGAGTAATTCCATCTTTTTCATATATCCACCTATCCTTTTTATGCTTTCTTGTGTCTTATTGATTATATCTAAAATTATATATCAGTATTTTTTTTTAAGCAACAGATAGTAAGAGAAAGAAGAGTATTTTGTTATTATATTTTTTCACCACCATTCATAAGCTTTTCTAATACTTTTTACTCCCTTCATTAGTTTTATTAATTGTTTTTCATTTTTCTTTATTGAGTTCTGAATGAAAAACGATGGTATATCATCTATACCATCGTTTTTCATTCCAGTTATTCTTTAAATAATCTTTGCATTTTTATCTTGCAGATATCACACGTTTCTCTTTTTGAACATGGAACATGAATTGACAATATTTAATCAATACATAGGCAACAATAGCTATTGCGATGATTGTTTCAATGATGACTACAACGTTCAACACTGATACATTGACACCCAATTCCCCTATATACCCTGTAGAAAACTTTAAGCCAATGGCTGATATCACCAAAGGAAAGGTCAATCCAGAATAGCTTGGATAGAATTTTATCTTCAATAACTTTGGCAAAGTAGATAATACAAATAAATAAATCAACTGTGCTAATACCAAGAGTGCTATTAAAAAGGGTGTATTTTTATCATCAAATATACTTACATATCCAGCAACACAAAGAGATCCAGGTGCAGATACTATAGCTAGGGTCGGTGCAATCTTCTCTGGCAATTTATTGTTTTTTAGCCTATTAAATATAGGTATTAAGAGTATGATATAGCTAATAAATCCGAAATAAAATGCCACTTTTCCAACGATAGGATGAAACATGTTTCCATTGACTGCTGCTACAACGATTCCTACGTAGACAATAAACCATGAAGGTACAATTGTTTCCTTGTTAAATTTTGTTGCAAATGTGATTGTGAAATATATGATGAATCCAATATGTATTATGATGGATAAGTACCATAAGATATAGGAAAAGGTCCCTGCATATGGTTGGATATAGCCTGCCAAAAGCATTCCCGCCATAGAATACGTTGCCATGACTGAGGCAATCACAGGATTTTTCATTTCTTCTTTAAAACTATGGATATCCAATAATATCTTCATAGTCAGAGTAATAAATATAACTGCTGACACAACGCCTAGTACCAATCTGGCTCCCATGTTATAGGACCCTATTAAATTTCCCAGTGCTGCAATACCAAGGGCTAGGCCAGCAATAGGTAATGGAATCTTTTTTATCATATGTCTATTTTCTCCTTTTCATCCTCAAGTTCAATGAGTCCACCAGAATAGGAACCATCATCGTAATTACTGTCAAATTTAATTTCGCTAGTATCCAAGCCCCGTTCCTTTAATCTCTCACTAATATCCCTTTTCTTATCATTTCTTTCAAAAGGATTTATGGTTTCTTTTACCCCCTGGACAATTTCAAACCATTTTGCAAAAGGAATACCCATACCGATTTCTTCCGGTTTCCAATTTGCAACAAGACGAGTCCCTGGACATAGAAATGTAATGTTGATATCTCCTGTATTATAAGGATAGGTGGTTAAGTCTTGACAAACCGCTTGTAACCCTACGGTCTTTAGATTCGTGGTATATCCATTAAAATATCCATCACCTTGAATGAGTCTCATAATATTATATGGACTAGAAACTACAATTACTACATCTGGCTCTGTCTTATATTCCTCTAGTGGCATAACCACAATCCCATATGGCTCCTCCTTCATAAATTCCATTTCATCGCTTACGCTTTTTGATGTTTCGATATCATGATAAATATTCTTCTTATATCTTCCTACACCGCTGGCGATGGGTGGCATCACATCCTGAAAATGCAATGCAGATGCCCCATTGGGACATCCTTGGTTTTCTTTTGTAAGCTTCATGCATGTCCCCTTACTTGCAAGCTGCACAGAATTACAATAAGTAACTTTTCGATCCCTTTGAGGCACATCAAAATTCATGAATTCCTCTTTTGTAAAAAGAAACTTTATTCCCACAGGCTTTCTGTCTAAGTCTAAGTATCCTTCCACCATAGTTACACTCTGTTTAATATCCATTTTTCTTCTCCTTATTGTAAAATTCTAAACCTATTTGAGGTATGTTTAGATTGCATTCTTCATTATTATAACATAAGGATTGACGAAGAAATATGAGAAACCCTGGGTTATCTATTGATTTTTTTGATAAGTGTTTTCTATTTATAGATAGACTCTATAAATAAAAAAAGAGCCTTTACCTTATATTTTATTTAGTAAAAACTCTAATGAACTTCTCTATTTTTATACTTCGCTAAACTTTCCTAAAAACTCTTTCATCCTATGATTACTTGACTTAAATAACTCCTCAGGCGTTCCTTGTTCTGCAATAAAGCCTTGATCCATAAATATAATTCGATCAGATATCTCTTTTGCAAAAGCCATTTCATGGGTTACAATAACCATAGTCATACGTAAATCTGCTAATGATTTAATTACTTTTAGAACCTCTCCAGTAAGCTCTGGATCTAATGCCGAAGTTGGCTCATCAAAAAATAGAATCTTAGGTTCCAGTGCTAAGGCTCTTGCTATGGAAACTCGCTGTGCTTGCCCTCCAGATAACTCATGAGGATAGGAATTTTCTTTATCTGATAAACCCAACTTTTTTAAAAGGCTTCTAGCTTTGATTTTGGCTTCTTCTTTTGGCACATTCATAACACAGATTGGCGCCTCAGTAATGTTTCTCATCACTGTATAATGTGGAAATAAATTAAAACTTTGAAATACGAGCCCAGTCTTTGTTCTAATTTCTTTTAATGTTGCCTCATCTGCATAGACCACTTTATCCATTTCTGTATGAACCATTGTTTTTCCATCTACAAGAATCGTGCCTTTATCAATGGTCTCTAGACGATTTAAGCATCTTAGTAAAGTGGATTTTCCAGAACCTGAAGAACCAATAATAGAAATGATTTCACCGTCTTTAATATCTAAACTAATATCTTTTAATACCTGCAAATGCCCAAAACTCTTTTGCAGATTTTTAACTTCTAATACCTTACCCATACATTCCTCCTAGTTGTAATAATCCATCTTCTTTTCTAACAAGTTAAATCCTCTACTTACGACTGCATTCATAATAAGATAAAAGACTCCTGCCATTAATAGAGGAATAAAGGAAGCTGTAGTAGACATTTTACTAGTGGCTAACTGGTAAATTTCTGGCACGCCTATACTCATTGCTAAAGCGGTGTCTTTAATCAATGTCATAAACTCACTACCCATAGGAGGAAGGATTCTCTTGATTACTTGTGGAAGTATGATTTTATAAAAAGTCTGCCATCTACTAAATCCTAATACAACAGCGGCTTCTTTTTGCCCTTTTGGTATTCCCTCTAACCCCGAACGGTAAATCTCTGCAAAGTAAGCTCCATAATTCAATACGAAAGCTACAATAGCAGCAATCAATCTTGCATTTTCATTTTTATAACGGATTCCAAGTACAAGGGAAGGCCCGAAGTATACTAAGAACAATTGCAAGATTAAGGGCGTACCCCGCATAATTAATAAAAAGAACCTTACTGGCCACTGGATGATTTTAAACTTTGTCATTCTTCCAGCTGCAATCAATAAACCTAAAGGCAAACCGAATAGTAAGGTGAAAAAAAATATCATTAATGTCTGAGTAGATGCCTGTAACATGAATCCAAATAATTTTATAATCGCTTCGCTAGTCAACTGTGTCTCTCCTAACCTTTTTTCTTTCTTTCGCACCACAGTGCAATCCTTGCAGAGTTCTCTTTCACTCATAAGAATGTTCAACTAAGTTAAAACAATCGCTGTAACAGCGCTTTTATGTATGTGAAAAAGGGAGGTTAACTCCCTTTTTCTTTTATCAATTTTATTGATTTACAATGGTGATATCTTCCCCAAACCAATCGTTGCTGATTTTAGCAAGAGAACCATCCTCTTTCATTTCCTTTAAGATCTTGTTAATTTCATTGGCAAGAGCAACTTCACCTTTTCTAAAGCCAATTGCATATTCTTCATCAGATAAAGTTTCATCTAATAATTTATATTGACCTTTATTAGGTTCTAGTTCCATATAATACTTTGCTACTACCTCGTCCATAACCACAGCGTCACTACCACCGATTTTTAGATCCATCATAGCTTGAATATTATCTTCCACTTGGGTTAAGTCACCGATAGATTCTTTAAAATTCGGATTATTATCTACGGCAGTCTGAGCAGTAGAACCATTTTGAAGAACTACTTTTTTACCAGCTAAATCATCAAGAGTTTCTATATCACTGTCTGCTAATGTCACAATTACTTGGCGGTTTAACATATATGGATCACTTAAAGTCAACTGCTCTTTACGTTCTTCATTAATAGACAATCCATTCCAAATACAATCAATATTTTTTGCAGAAAGCTCCGTTTCCTTCGCCTTCCAACTAATTGGCCTTAACTCTAACTCAACGCCCATACGTTTTGTTACTTCCTTCGCTACATCTATATCAAATCCAACATGATTTTGATCTTCATCAGTAAATCCCATTGGTGGAAAAGCCTCGTCAAACCCAAATATAAACTTTCCTTCAGATTTTATATACTCTAATGATTGGTCATCCTCTTCCCCTTTATCAGAGCTCTCTTCAGATCCCTGAGCAGTATCTTTTGCACTTGTATCTTCTGCAGCAACTGATGCATCTGCTTCCTTCTTGTCATCTCCATTACCACAACCAACCAATAAAGTTACCGCCATGGCAGTGGCCAGTACTGCACTTAATATTTTGTTTTTCATTTTATCCTCCTCATCGTCATAAAACATGATGTAGTAAGTGATATTCAAGGGTTCTATCTCTCCACTTGATTACTCTACCATACTAAATTGTAGAGTAATATTAACATATATTAAAGTAGATGTCAATGACTACAAGAAATGACACATCCTTATTTAGATCTTAAGAACAAGTACTACGTTTGTATTCTTGCATAAGTTCTTTAATTATTTTTTCCATTTCTTCTTTACGATCTAGACTCTGTTCTGAATCTGAGCTAACAACTTGATATCGCGGAGATTCTTCTATACCCTCATAAACCTTTTGTAATTTATCTTCTAACTGGATGACCTTTTTATAATCAATTCCCTTCTTCTTCACAATCTCCTTAAACTCTTTACCAGTATGGGATAGCCATAATGCACATAAATAATTTTCTAAATTCTTGGTGGATGCCTTTCGTTCATAAGCCTTTTCGTAACATTTTGCTGTTTCTTCAAATAGAAATAGTTTTGCATAAGCTACTCCCATGTTAGACCATACATCTGCATAAAATTGATTTCCTAAAGCTCCATCCTTTGGTTCTGTAATAATGGAATGATAGACGCCAATAGCATTGGAATACATGTTGTGAGTGACTAAATAGTCACCTTTTAATTTTTTTCTAATATCTTCTGGTTGCACTTCTATTTTTCTGATTTTTTCTTGCATTTCTTTAAAATCTTCATGGGATAAATAATGAATTTCTTTGAAGATTGGTAGCACAAAATTTCCAATACTCACTTTTTTTTCTAATTCTTCATATAATCTTTTGTATAATTTTTTTAATCCTAGTTCATCTTTCAACCAGTCACAAAGTTGTTCGTTAATAATACTGTCATCAATTAAATACACATTGTGATAGAGATAAAAGCACAATTCTTCAATGGTGTAGATATTGGTACTAATTGCCTTAATATAATAAGGGATCTTAGCTTCTTTTAATTGACATAATAAATATTTGCTCATATGCCCTCCTCTCTATATCGTAACAACTTGTTCCCACTTCTTATTGGTAGCAAGGTATAACATGCCAAGTCCTAAATCCTCTACCGTTATTTTGCAAGTATTACTATCTAAAAACATAACGCTTAATGCCACTCTTGTAGCCTTATTTGGCCTTTTAGGAAGACCATCTAAGTGTATGATGCATTGACTACTTTTTTTATCTACAGTATCAAACTGCAATATGACTTCTTCGGTATCATCTAAAATAAATTCACATCTATGATAAGCTTCATACCAGTTAACTCCAGCTTCAATTAATGAATAGTAAGAAGTGATTCCCCTAACTGTCATATCGATCCCTACATTTACATGTAGCATATTTTCTCCATTATAAAAGAAGTCTCTTAATATTTTCTCTTCTAGTTTTTCTCTCACTCCATAGCAAGCACCCTTAGAGTATAGGTTTTGTCCTAAAAAGACTTTTCTTCCTTTGCACATAAATTCTGTGGATTTTGGTGCCCATGATTGATGAAAATCCTCTCCAATTAAGAAAATTGAGGTAACTACTTTTTTATAGAATAGCTTTTGTAGGTACTGATAAAAGATTTCATCATGATGAGATGGATCTTTACCTAACCCTAAGTCCTCAAGTTCTTCAACAGATACAATCATAGGTAGATACTTTCTATTGATCCTTAAATTGTAAGTTTTAATCTTATCCTTTTCAAATTCAAAATAATACACCTCATGACTCCATAGCTCTTTTTTTTGGTTCATGATAAAGTAATAAAAACTTTCTTTATGATCCTGAATAAAGTATCGTTTTCTATCAAAATTTAAAAGTTCCATAGCACCTTGGATGGCATGAATATAAGGTGTTTCTACTTCTTTTGAAGTAAATGTAATCCCTTTTATTTGATCTACAGTTCCTAAATTTTTTAACAATGTAAAAGATAGTGAAATAAAAATAGATAATAGTTTGACACCACTATATTTGACTCCCTCTATTTCTACTTCCTTTCCCTCATAACAAAGTGTGAAAAGATCCTGAACTAGGACCCCCTCCTTTTGCTGAGAGAAATAAATCGCTTCACGTCCATAATACCATATATCCTCTCCTGTCTTCTTGCAGATAACAGTAGGAATTTGATATTTCTTCGTTCCAACCACAGTACTTAAAGTAATAGGCTCCATGTTTTTATAGTCAAAATAGCTTATTTGAGCCTCTGTGTTGTTTAATTCATATCCAACCATAATATTTCTCATATCGTTCATTATAGCTTCCTCCAGCAGTTGTCTATACTAAAGTGAACATCTCATTCACTAGATGATCTCCCTCTAAATAATTCATCAAGTCTTGTTGTAGTCGATGATCGTCTTTGTTTTGAACATCTTGTTGTAAACGATTTAGTAACTGATATTTTGTATGTTCATACTTACTCCGAACAAGTTCTCCCTTTAGAGTAATCACCTCAGTCTCATGATATTCATCCTCTAGCTCATCAGAAATAAAGTAGTGAAGCTCTTCACCTAAAAACAAGGTGAACTCTTTACTAAAGATCCCCTCATATATATGGACCATTGGCTCTTGCTTAAACTCTGAAACATCTACCCTCTCCCCAATGCAATAGTGCATAACTACTTTACTTTTAGGATTGCATATATGTTCTACAAATTGACGTTCTTTCACTTGATAAGGTTGTAAAAGCTCTTCATGGAACCCCTTATAAAAACCAAATCTTAAACCTTCATAAGAATATCTTTCTAATAGACCAATGACCAATTCTTCTTGTTGATCCGTCAACTCTCTAAGTCTTGAGGTATATTTTAAATATGCTATTTCACAGATTGTATCTACCTCTAAATCTCTGATACAGTGTTCTTGTAAATATTCAAATACCAATGGATCTAACTGCCTTTCTCTGATCACATAGTCGTAAGATTCGTACATAATATAAGCAATGGCTATTCTTCTCTTTCCACCCTGCTTACAATAATACTTGAAGATTTCTCCAGCTCTATCTCTCGTTGTATTTTCGAACATAAATCGTAGTAATAACCGTTCGCTTAAATAAAAGGTATCTAAATTAAAAGACTCTGCTCCAACCCAAAGCTGATACATAAACTCAAGTGGTCCCTCATATAAATCAATCAAGTAGGAAAGCATAACCTCATCGTACCTACCTTTTAGAAATACAGAAATACTAAGATCGATTAAATCTCCATCTTCTTCATATTCCCTTTCCCAAATCATTCTACTACATAAAATAACAAGACTTTTTAATTCTACTCCTTCATAACCGTAATGGTTTCCTAAGGCAAATGCCTGCTCATACATACCGCATTGAATTAAGAGCTCCAGAAGTTTGACTTTATCGGCGATCATATACTCATCCAAGTCCATTTGCTTTACATGATATTCAAGCCCTTCCATGTTTCTATTTTCATGGTAAAAATCTAAAAGCTTTTTACGAAGCTCCATACGAAACTCCTCTTTAATGTCTTCTGAGTCTAGCAGTTTACGAAAATACATAAGGTTATCCTTCTGTATAGAAGCATCTTTCACTTCTTCTACACATTTGTAGAGTAATAAGCCAGACTGTTGGGAATGACTTTCTACATATTCTTTGATTTCATCATCATGCTCTAATAAACGATGTAATGTATATGGTACCGTTACGCCATATTTTTTCCCTAACTCATCCTGCAGACTAATATGATAGGAAGATGTATAAAGCTGAATAAATGCTTTACCATCTATAACGGGCACGACTTGCTCTCGTTTAAGCTCATGGTGTTGAACGAAAACATTTCTTATTTTACTGTTATCACAACGAAGTTCATAAGTAAAGAAAAGCCTTGCTAGAGTATCTGTCATCCGACTATTGATTTTTGCTTTTGTTAAGAAACTCTCATAAATCAATGCCAAATCTCTATTAATATTTCCTGCTTCTAATTGATCCTCCATAAATTGCTCTATGGTTCTTCTGTAGCTTGTGTAGGTATCTTTATCTACTTCTTTATGTCTGATCACATTAGCATAGATCAATGCTTTTTTCCGATAACTTAGGGTGTTGTTATATCCAAAGTATTTCCTTATCATTTGTGGCAATACTTCGTTAGAATCTTCCTTCATGGTCTCGATGTAATATTCATAAAGTCTCGT
>DVLR01000290.1 GCA_018715425.1 Candidatus Merdenecus merdavium | reverse complement strand
GTTGTAAGCTAAAATATAACGTATAATTTCATAGTAACCTCACTTTAGCCAGTGAGGTAGAGGCGCGGATTCTAATAGTTCCCTGAATAGCTTGAGAGGCAATGAAACTTGGAAGAAGGAGCATCCGCCGAAGTGTGCATTTGACTCACAATTGCATGCTGGGTTTATGGTAAATAACCATAAGACTGTCTTAATGGATCACCTAATTCATTAAGTTGAGCTATCTAGTGGAGAAATAAGGGTTATAAAATACGTGTATGCACAGAAAAGACCTGAGTAGATCTCAGGTCTTTTTCTGTGCATTGGGATCCATATAAAAGAGATGAGATTAGGGAAAAACAAAGGAGGACAAAAAAATGAACAAAAAATTATTACGAGGTATCACCCTTGGCCTGTTATTCGTAATGATGATAACTGTATTTTCAAGTGCTGCACCGTTAATTGTGATGTCACAGAGCAGTGAAACACCAGCACAGTCAATGGATGGAACGAAAGATGAGGGTGTTTTTAGAGTCGGAATGGAAGCAGGTTATGCTCCATTTAACTGGACGCAAAATGATGATTCTAATGGTGGTATAAAAATCAACGATGCCAAGGAGTATGCAGGCGGATATGATGTGGAAATCGCTAAAATCATTGCCGATGAATTAGGATTAAAACTTGAAATAGAAAAAATTGAGTGGGATGGCCTTGTCATGGCTTTAACCTCTGGTAAGATTGATGCGATTATAGCAGGTATGTCACCAACAGAAGAACGTCGAAAGAGTATTGATTTTACGGATGTTTACTATCAATCAAATTTAGTTATGGTAGTCAACTCAAAAGGTGAGTATGCTGATGCTACTTCAATTCAAGATTTTAAAGGTGCAAAGATTACTGGGCAATTAAATACGTTTCACTATGATGTGATTGAACAAATCGAGGGTGTAAACCAAGAGACGGCAATGGATAATTTCCCAGCCATGAGAGTTGCATTAGAATCTGGTGTCATCGATGGTTACGTAACCGAAAGACCAGAAGGAATCAGTGCTTCAGACGCCAATAGTAATTTTACTATGGTTGAATTTGAGGATGGCTTTGTAACCAATCCAGAAGATACTGCCATTGCTGTTGGAGTCAGAAAAGACAGTGAACTCACCCAAAAAATCAATGATGTTTTAGCTGGTATATCTCTAGAAGAACAAAATGATATTATGGATCGCGTAATCAAAGAGCAACCAGCAGCTAAAGAAAAAAGCGTGATTGGCAGTATTATAAAAGATAATTGGCAAAGATTCTTACGTGGTGCAGGAGTGACTCTTTATATCTCTATGATTGGAACCATCATTGGAACCATCATTGGACTATTGGTCGGTGTTATTAGGACTGTTCCAGTTCCAGAAAAAGGATTTTTAAGAGGGCTTTTAAAGTTTATCAACGGTCTGTTAAGTGTTTATATTGAGATCTTTAGAGGAACACCTATGATTGTCCAGTCCATGGTTATCTTCTATGGAGCAGCAACCATAAATATTGATTTAAATAAGATCTTTGCAGCGATCTTAATTGTTTCTATTAATACTGGTGCTTATATGTCTGAAATCGTAAGGGGAGGGATTGTCTCTATTGATAAAGGACAGTTTGAAGCTGCCCAGGCTCTTGGAATGAAACATTTAAAAACCATGAGACACATTATTTTACCACAGGTCATTAGAAATATCCTACCAGCAACTGGTAATGAATTTGTGATTAATATTAAAGACACTTCCGTATTAAACGTAATTTCAGTAACCGAATTATTCTTCCAAACAAAGAGCATAGCAGGTGCAAACTTTAAATATTTCCAAACATTCTTCGTGGCCTGTGTGTTATATTTTATTATGACATTTACGGTAACAAGAATTTTAAGATTTATTGAAAAGAAAATGGATGGACCAAGTAATTATACTATGGCTGGAAATCAAATGCAGGTAAAGATCCCAGAGATAAAATCGAATCAGGAAGCATAAGAGAAAGGAAGATGGAAGATGGATAAGATGATTGAAATACAGCATTTAAGTAAATCTTTTGGCGATCATGAGGTTCTAAAAGATATTGATTTTACCGTTCATAAAGGCGAGGTAGTATGCATTATAGGTTCCTCAGGTTCTGGAAAATCAACGCTTCTTCGCTGTGTTAATCTGTTAGAAAAGCCAAGTGGTGGAATGATTTTTTATAAAGGCGAAAATATTTTAGATGGTAGTCATGATGTAGCAGACTATCGGACCAAATTAGGAATGGTATTTCAGCAGTTTAATCTATTTAATAACTTAGATGTCATGGGAAATTGCATGGTAGCCCAAATCCAAGTTCTTCATAGAAATAAAGAAGAAGCACAGGAAGTGGCAATGAAGTATTTAAAATTAGTAGGAATGGATCAGTATATTCATGCTAAGCCCAAACAATTATCTGGGGGACAAAAGCAACGTGTAGCCATAGCAAGAGCTTTAGCAATGGAACCAGATGTGATGCTGTTTGATGAACCAACCTCTGCATTGGATCCTGAAATGGTAGGAGAAGTTTTATCCATTATGAAAGAACTAGCCGATTTTGGCATTACTATGATGGTAGTCACTCACGAAATGGGATTTGCAAAAGAAGTATCTGATCGCGTTGTCTTTATGGATAAAGGTGTCATTGAAGAGGAAGGAACACCAGAAGAGATTTTTGAACGCCCCCAAAAAGAACGAACAAAAGAGTTTTTAAAGAGAATTTAGGTTGATACTTGACAAATGTGAATGGAATGAGTAGAATAACCTGTATTGAGCAATACTATAACAACTATATTATAGTGGATACAATGAAGAGGAGCATTAAGGGTTTAACTGTTTTAGAGAGCTATCATTTGGTGGAAGATAGTACAGCAACCTCCCAACTTACCTTGGAGTACCTTTATTCATGTAGTATAATGTGATCGTAAAAATTATGGATCTTTACGTTATATCCTGCGGAAGATAAAGGCGGGAATTCCCGTTATAGAAGAATGAGTGCATCGAATTATAATGTTGAGTTCTAGAATTATAATAGATGAATTAGAGTGGTACCACGGAAAAGATAACAAGTCCTTTCGTCTCTAAAGGTTATAGAAATATAACGGGAGATGAAAGGGCTTTTTTGATATCTAGAGAATGATACTAATATCAAAAACTATCTTTGGATCAATGATGCATAATTAGAAATATTATTAGGAGGAATAAAAATGGCAGCACCTTATAATTATAAGGCCATTGAAAAAAAATGGCGTAAAAAATGGAAAGAAAATCCGATTAATCAAGAGGATGGTAAGAAAGAAAAATACTATTGTCTAGATATGTTTCCATACCCATCAGGAAATGGACTACATGTAGGACACTGGAGAGGTTACGTGATCTCTGATGTGTGGAGTCGTTATAAAATGTTAAATGGATACTATGTGATTCATCCAATGGGGTGGGATGCGTTCGGTCTCCCAGCAGAAAATTATGCAATTAAAATGGGCGTTCACCCAGAAAAATCTACGAAGGAAAACGTAGAGAATATGAAGAGACAATTAAATGAAATTTCTGCTGTTTATGATTGGGATATGGAAGTGAATACGACGGATCCTAACTTTTATAAATGGACACAGTGGATTTTCGTCAAAATGTTTAAAGCTGGACTTGCATACGAAAAAGAATTTCCAATTAACTGGTGTCCATCTTGTAAAACTGGTCTTGCCAATGAAGAGGTAGTAAACGGTAGCTGTGAACGCTGTGGTACCGCTGTAACAAAGAAGAATTTAAGACAATGGATGCTGAAAATAACAGAGTATGCAGAACGTCTTTTAGGTGATTTAGATAAATTAGATTGGCCAGAAAAAGTAAAAAAAATGCAGGCAGAGTGGATCGGTAAGAGCCACGGAGCAGAAGTTGATTTTAAAATCGATGGTTCGGATCAAACCCTTACTGTTTATACAACCCGTCCTGATACCTTATATGGATCTACCTTTTTAGTACTGGCACCAGAACATCCACTTGCAAAAGAACTTGCAACAGATGAAAGGAGAGAAGAAGTAGAAGAATATATTAACAAATCTTCTATGAGATCCACTGTAGATCGTTTACAAGACAAAGAAAAGACTGGTGTATTTACAGGATCTTACGCTATTAATCCTCTGAATGGAGAAAGAGAACCTATTTGGTTGGCAGACTATGTACTCGTTGATTATGGAACTGGCGCTGTGATGTGTGTACCTGCCCATGATGAAAGAGATTTTGAATTTGCTACTAATTTTAATCTTCCAATCATTCAAGTAATTTCAGAAGATGGTAAGCCAAGTGAACTAACACAAGCTTATACAGGGGCTGGTATTATGTTAAACTCTGGAGAGTGGACTGGTCTTAAATCAGAAGAAATAAAAAAAGAAGCTCCACAGATAATGGAAGATCGTGGTATTGGTAAGAAGACCACCAATTATAAATTAAGAGATTGGGTGTTTAGTAGGCAGCGTTATTGGGGTGAACCAATTCCAATCGTTCACTGTGACCACTGTGGAAATGTACCTGTTCCAGAAGACCAATTACCTTTATTATTACCAGATGTAGATAGTTATGAGCCTACTGGCACAGGAGAATCTCCACTTGCAGGAATCGAGGATTGGGTAAATACCACTTGTCCTTCTTGTGGAGCGCCAGCCAAAAGAGAAACCAACACCATGCC
>DVLR01000028.1 GCA_018715425.1 Candidatus Merdenecus merdavium | reverse complement strand
TCATGGAAGAGTATGAGAACAACAGGTCCTTTCAGAACAAATATACTTTTGCCAAATACCATAATGAGCTACTCGATTGGGATTTTGTCAGTGTAATCGAAAAAAATGAATTAACGAGAGATAGTAATTTCATTGGCATTGTCATCTTGGTCATGATTTTTCTAGTTACCGTTCTTGGAAATATTTTTTCCAAGCTGATTTCCAACTGGATTTATCATCCGCTTTACCAAATGTCAGAAATGATTCAAGAAGTAGGAGAAGGAAAGAGAAAATTGACTCAAAATTTTGATGATAGTGAAGTTGGTAAGATTGGGAAACAGTTTAAGGAGATGGTAAATAATAACTTAGAATTACGAGAAAATTTATTGCTTGCCCAAGTAAAGGATCGAGAGTCTGAGTTACTCCTATTACAATCTCAAATCAATCCTCATTTTTTATATAATACCTTGGATTCGATTTGCTGTATGGCCATTATCGAAAGACAAGATCAAATAGCTAAAATGGTGGAATGTTTAAGTAGAATGTTTCGCCTTAGTCTGAATCAGGGAAATAAAATTGTTCAATTAAAAGATGAGGTAGAACAGGTAAAAGCTTATATGGAAATACAAAGTTTTAGGTTTCATGACCGATTTGAATTGATTTTAGATATACCAAAAGAAATTGAATCTATCTATATGCTGAAATTTGTGTTGCAGCCCTTTGTAGAAAACGCCATGTACCATGGACTAGAACCGAAACGTGGAAAGGGCAAAATGAAAGTATGGGGAGAAGAACGTGGTGGATTTTTATATCTATATATTGAGGATAATGGAGTCGGCATGGAGGACGTAAATCAGATCTACCAAGGATATGGTGTGAAAAATGTAATAGAGCGCATAAACCTTTATTATGGCAATGAATGTGGAGTGGAATTTGAAAGCAATCTTTTAGAGGGGACAAAAGTAAAGATAAAAATTTGTTCAGAATATCAGAGAAGGGAAGAACTTGGAGATGCATAGATTACTAATTGTAGACGATGAATATATTGTGGTGGAAGGAATAAAAGCAATCGTAGAACGTGGGAATCTTGGTGTAGAAGTGATGGGATGTGCTTATGATGGGCTCGATGGGAAAAAAATGATAGAAGATGAAAAACCTGATATTGTTATTACTGATATTAGAATGCCTGGCATGACTGGGCTTGAAATGATTGAGTCCTTACAAGTTGACTCAGATATTGAATTTATTATCATCAGCGGTTATCAGGAGTTTGAATATGCTAGAAAAGCATTGCAGTTAGGGGTAAATGCTTATATTGATAAACCGATTACTGTGGCTGGAGTAAAAGAAGCACTGAATCAAGCTATGGACACTTTAATTCAAAAGAAAAATCAGAAGCGCAGACATAAAGAAGAACAAATCAAACAGGAATATCGTAAACAACGTGAACGTTTAATTACCATGGTCTCCAATAATCAACATAAAGGTGGTAATAGCCAAGTGACCATTACCCTAAGTTGTCTCAAAAAATGTAATTATGATCTGGAAGAATACAAGAAAGAAACCTATTCTTTAGTCTGTCTAGCCATAGGTGTTTTTTATGAAAGTGAGCATGGAAATAGGAAGGATCATAGGATGCCTCTCTATGAAAATATTAAAGAAGTGAAAGAATATAAAATTGTAGATATGTTTGTTATGGAAATGTTTAGAAGTATCTTCGAAAAAATTATGGTCATAGAAATTGGCGGAATACATAAGACCATTGAAAAAGTTCTCATTTATTTAGATAAACATTATCAAGAAGATATTGGACTTTCAGATATAGCCCAGATTACAAATATGCATTACACCTATTTAAGCATCTTATTTAAACAGGAAGTTGGCATGAGTTTCATAAAATATTTAACCAAAATCAGAATGGATCATGCTAAAACATTCTTAGAAGATGGCTATAAAGTTCATGAGGTTGCCAAGATGACAGGATATAGTAATTCCCGCTATTTCAGCGATGTTTTTAAGCAAAATGAGGGTATGACACCTAATGAATATAAAGGTAATGTGAGAAAGAAAACATAAAAAACCTAACATTTTATAAAAAATTTGTGTCTATTTTTTATTATTTGTTGTGATAATATGAACTTATCAATAACATCTGAACTAAAAACTAAATGGAGGGAAGGGTAATGAAGAAAAAAATCATTGCAACATTTATGGCATTCACTATGACAGTTGTAGCTTTAGCTGGTTGTACCAGTGGGGGTAATAAGGATACTGAAGAAAGTACATCTGGAAAGGAATCGACCGTAGATTCAAAATCTGATTCTAGCAAAAATTCTGGAAGCAGTACTTTTAAGATTCTATCGATTTGGTCTGAAGACGTAGATCAAGGAAAAATGCTTAGTGATCTATGTGATCGTTATAAAGAGGAAGTGAATCCTGATTTCAATTATGAAATTGAACTAGTATCATCAGGAGATCTAAATACGAAGGTAGCTACACTCATGGCATCTAACGATATGCCAGATGCATTTGCCTACGTGGCAGGTCAGCCGTTAACAGAGCTTATTCAGGCCGATAAAGTAGTTAATATTTCAGAAGAACTGAAAAAGATGGGGGTAGAAGATAAGATCACAGAGGGTACGAAAACTCTACTTACAGGACTTTCATCAACAGATGATATCTACGACCTTCCCCTTGGACTAAATATTGAAGGCTTTTGGTACAACAAAGAGAAGTTTGAAGAAGCTAATGTTGAAGTGCCAACTACATGGGATGAATTTCTAGCTGCATGTGACACGTTAAAAGCTGCAGGAATCCAGCCTCTTTCAGCAGGTGGATCTGATCGATGGCCTTTAACAAGACTTGTAAATGCATATGTTGTAAGAACCATGGGCGTTGATGCAGTTCATTCAGCAATAAAAGGAGATACAAGTTTTACGGATCAAGGATTTGTAGATGCGGCTCAACAACTTCTTAATATGGCTGAACAAGGATATTTCGGTGAAGGAGTTACTACAGTAGATAACACAACTGCTGGAAACATGGTATTATCAGGTGAAGCCGCAATGGTTTACAACGGCAGCTGGTTTACCCAGGATATCACTGCAGATACAAATCCAGCTGGGGAAGAGGGGATTGGATTCTTTAGTATTCCAGTAGTAGATGAATCTATTAGCAGTGCCACTGAAATCCCAATGAACTGTGGAAATATCCTTTGTCTTTCTAAGGATAAGTATGATGATGATACGGCACAGTGGTTAAAATTCTTTGTAGAAAATGCAGGGAATTACGGTATTACAGAACAGGGGCAAGTGAAAGGATATACGTATGATGAAGCAGCAGAAGTAAGTCCCATTAATCAAATGGTAAACGACGCCATTGATCAATGTACTTTGTCAGCTACTTGGTTTGAAGCCATGATGAATACAGAAACCAGTTCTGCTGCTATGAATAACGTTCAGACTCTAGCAAATGGAGAAATGACAGCAGAACAATACATGCAATCGATTCAGGATGCATTCGAACTTAGTAAATAACCATAAGAGGCTAAGAAGAAACGGGCGGTCATTTGCTATCGCTCGTTTTGTTTTCAAGATAGACAGGAAACCCCAAAAACAAACTCTTTGTGACCTTAAATAAATATAGATGAAAAAAGAAGATTGGAGATTGAAAATGAAGAGCGTATTAAGTAATAAAAAAGCAATTGCACTTTTCGTG
>DVLR01000289.1 GCA_018715425.1 Candidatus Merdenecus merdavium | reverse complement strand
GAAAGACCTGATTATTATGAAAATGAATTTGGAAAGAAAAAAACAGGTTGAGTCTATTTTGAAAAAACACGAATATATTAGAGTGACGGAAAAAAGTAAACCATTTAATATTTACAAATATATAAGAAAGTAATAGAAAAACACACACATGATCAGTAGTAAGCCGTTTGTTCTTTAACTAGAGCAGGCGACTTTTTTCATGCCATTTTTATACATAGCCATTTTCTTTAAACAGGAAGATGGATATTAAGTTTTTCGGGAAAGTAGAGAAACAATCCACCGATATATCCGTCTTACAGAACTTATTCTGCCAATTCTGGATATGGTTCATGAGGGTAAGATTGCCATGCGTCTGGTGGTAGTATTGTCGTATCTGCTGAAATAACAACAGCAGGAGCTTTTTGACACAATGAAGCTGGAGGACTGTACCCAAGTCACGCACGGGCAATCCAGTTACGGAAGTTTGCTGAGGCAGGGAAATTAGACGGGGCCGTAATTCTTTCCATCATGACCGAGGAAAAGCTGAATCAGGTGGAGCGTTTAAAATTCCTAAAAAGAGACTGGACAAATATTTTTCACAGGGAATGACCATAAAACAGATGGAGGACACCATTATCAAGGCACTGGAACTGTAGCGCAGACGGGAGCGGGATCGGGAGAGGTAACGGATACATGAGGTGGAGTCTGGAACATCATGCAGCGTCTGGGAGAACGTATTGACGAAGAGGAAAGCCATGCGGTAAAGCGGATGAAGGAAATCATAGAAACATTAAGTGCAGCAAAAGCTCCAAAGAAGGATGGAAAAGGAAATTCATTATCCTTATCTATGAAATCATCTAAAGAGGTAGTAATCGTTAGACAGTCTGACGTAGAGTGGTGTGGGAGGTCAATAATTAAATTAATTAATTACCTCCTACCCGTTTATTAAAGGTAGAATTAGTATTAAAAAAATAGATGACTAATTCAAAGTGCTAAGGATTAAATCTGGTATAATGTGTAGGTATAAATTGATAATTTAACACTGACTTTGTTAAATAGTGTTTACTTTAGGTAATGTGTACATAAAAGAGTGTATGTTTTGTCTAAAAATATCATTGATAAAGGAAGTATATTTTGTTAATATGTAGTGAGATCAAACTTATGAAAGGCTAGATTATGAGAGCTTCAATAAAAGATGTTGCAAAAAGAGCAGGGGTATCAATTTCTACAGTATCACGTGTTATGAATAAGTCGGCACCAGTCGATAAAGAAAAAACAGCTGCAGTAAAAGAAGCCATACAACACTATAATTATCAACCCAATCAGTTTGGACGAGGACTAGTAAAACAAAACTCACAGATGGTAGGTGTTTATATAGCTCATACATTTGATTCTTTATTTGACTCCACCTATTATTTGGAATTGTTAAAAGGAATCCAAACTGTTCTAGATCATTATAACTACAGTATGGTAATCATTAATGAAAAGGACAATTTAAAAACAGGAAATAGATTTGTAGATTATGTGAATCAGAAAAAGATAGATGGACTAATTATTACAAGTAGTATAATTCCAGGATCAGAAGCAGAAAACTCTTATAATGATTTAGTAAAGGGTGGATATCCAACTGTTTATATTGGAAAACGTTTTCACAAAGAAGGAAACAATGTATATGCCCAATATGAAGACTATATGTATCAAATGATAAAAGAATTTTATATGGTAGGCCATCGTAGGGTATTACTCTTTATTTATGAAGGACATAAGGAGTATATACAAGCTGTCCACAAAAAAGTACAAAAAAATATGCCAAACTTAAAGTTGTTTCTTCATATTCAATCAAGTAATGATAACCCTAGAGAAGAGTTTAAGAAACAAATACATAACCATGTATATAAGTTAGGCTGTACAGCAATTGGATGTTCAGATATGGATTATATTCATTTAATAATTGGAAATTGCATAGAATTAGGTATAAGGATACCAGAAGATATTTCTATAATTAGTGTGGAACATAAAAAGGAAGAAGGAGCAAACTGTTTTCCTCCAATTAATGCATTTTATGTACCAGCTCAAGAGATGGGAAAGATTGCAGCTAAAGTATTAATAACAGATATAGAAGAAGGAAACAAAGCTAATGTTTTTAAAGAATTAGAAACAAAATATAGCCAAAGAGAATCTGTAACAATTAAAAAAAATGGATAAATCCATTTTTTGAAGAAATATGAAAACGTTTTCTAGTATTAGAATTCGTTTTACAGAAAAGGAGAATGATCAATGAAAGCAATTATGGTAATGTATGATTCACTAAATCGCCATATGTTAGAGCCATATGGAGGGAAATGGGTAAAGACTCCAAATTTTACAAGGCTTGCAGAAAAGTCAGTAACCTTTGATTGTAACTACATAGGAAGTATGCCTTGTATGCCAGCAAGAAGGGAGTTACACACAGGCAGGTATAATTTTCTCCATAGAGGTTGGGGGCCTATTGAACCTTTTGATGATTCTATGCCTGAGATACTAAAGAATAATAAAATTTACACACATTTAATTTCAGATCATCAACATTATTGGGAAGATGGGGGGTGTACCTATCATACCAGATATTCATCTTGGGAAGCTAGTAGAGGGCAAGAGGGGGATCCATGGAAAGTGACTCCTGAGCTTATTGGAAAACTACAAGGGGATCAAAAGGATTTAATGGGAAGATTACATGCATTTGATGAGGCCAATCGTCAATATATAGATAAGGAAGAAAAGATGCCTCAAGCAGTAACCTTTCAAGGAGGACTAGATTTTATAGAAAAAAACCATCAGGAGGACGATTGGTTTATACAGATAGAAACCTTTGATCCCCATGAACCATTTTTTACTCAAGAGGAATATAAAGAATTATATCCCCATGAATATGATGGACCGATGGGGGATTGGCCTCCTTATTACTTTGTTCAGGAGGATGAGGCATCTGTAAGCCATATGAAACATGAATATGCAGCACTAATGAGTATGTGTGATCATTATTTGGGTAAAGTCTTGGATGCTATGGATCATTATAATTTGTGGGAAGATACACTATTAATTGTTAACACCGATCACGGATATTTAATAGGTGAACATGGATGGTGGAGCAAAACTGTAATGCCAGTATATCAAGAAATAGCAAATACACCTTTATTTATCTATGATCCAAGAACAAAGATTCAAGGAGAACGTAGAAATGTGTTAACACAGACAATTGATTTACCAGCAACAATTCTTGACTTTTTCAATGTTAATAAACCCAAAGATATGCTTGGCAAATCTTTGCTTCCAGTAATTGAAAATGGTGGAAAAATTAGAGATTACGCATTATTTGGTTATCATGAGGGGCATATAAATATTACGGATGGTCGTTACATATATATGTTAGCACCAGATAGAAGTAAACCGTTTTATGAATATACATTAATGCCGACACATATGCGATCCATGTTTAACACTTATGAATTACAAGATATACAATTGCAAGAACCATTTTCCTTTACCAAAAACTGTATGACAATGAAGATAAAAGCAGGCCATGGAATGACGGATGCAGCGAACTATGGAACCAGACTGTATGATATTATTGCGGATCCAAAGCAAGAAAAAATTCTTTTTGACATAGAAAAGGAAGTGGAATTATTAAATGAAATGATAAAGTTGCTAAATGAAAATGATTGTCCGGTAGAACGATACCAACGATTTGGATTGCCTATGGAGCCTTGTGTAACTAAGGAAATAGTGGAGGAGATACATAGTAAGAGAATCAAGAACAGAAAGCCAAAAATATTGCAAGATAAGGAATGGGATGAGGGAGCAATTAACATGTATCATGCATTAATGCGTCTAGCTCCATCCGATAGTAAAGATGATATTAATCAACAAATAGCCTCTACAATTACAAAAAAGAGGATTACAGAAACAGATATTCTCAATTTGATTAGTGTGGTTATACCAGAATCACATCAGGAGTTAGTAAAATATATGGTAATACTTAATGGAAGGACGGATTAGTGTGGGGAAAAGGCCTAATATTATTATATTAAATCCAGATCAAATGCGTGCAGATTCTATGGGTCATATGGGAAATCTTGCTTCTATAACTCCAAACCTAGATAAGTTAGCAAAGGAGGGAATATCTTTTTCCAATGCATTTTGTCAAAATCCAGTTTGTACCCCCTCTAGATGTAGTTTTATGAGTGGATGGTATCCTCATGTAGCTGGCCATAGAACTATGACTCACATGATGCAATCTCATGAGCCAGTACTTCTTAAATATTTGAAGGACAATGGTTATCAAGTGTGGATGAATCAAAGGAATGATTTACTTCCTGCACAGCATGGAGATTATTATAAGGACTATTGCACTAGCTTTTTTAGGATAGATCAGGATCATTTGCCAGAATCGCTTCCTGATGATAATTGGAGGGGGGAAGAAGATGGAGATAATTATTACTCCTTTTATCGAGGTCTTATTCCTAAAAGAAAGGATCTAGACAAAATTTGGACAGATGGTGCGGTTAACTTTATAGAAAATTATAAAGAGGATCAACCATTTTGTATTTTTTTGCCTTGGATGAATCCTCACCCAGAATATCAAGTAGAAGAGCCGTATTTTAGCATGATTGATCGAAAAAAGCTTCCTAAAAGGATAAAGCCCAAAGAAAATCATAAAGGAAAGCCTAGAATTATTAGGGAATTAGCAAAGTTACAAGGGTTGCAAAATTGGAATGAGGATCGCTTTAATGAGTTACGTGCAGTATATCTAGGAATGTGTAGTAAAGTAGATCATATGACGGGAATGATTATGGAAGTATTAAAGAAAAGAGGGATTTATGATAATACAGCAATTTTCTTTTTTAGTGATCATGGGGATTACACAGGGGATTACGGTTTAGTAGAAAAAACACAAAATTGTTTTGAAGATTGTCTTGTAAATGTTCCATTTTTAGTGAAGTTACCTAAGGAGCACCAAAATCGTACTGGTATAAGTGAAGACTTGGTGGAATTAATTGATTTTTATGCAACGGCCGAAGAGTTGGCAGGGTTACCAAAGACTCACACGCATTTTGGAGAATCCTTAGTTTCTTACATAAAAGGAGAAAGAAAAAAATTAAGAGATCAAGTATTTTGTGAAGGAGGTTTTAGGAAAGGGGAAGAACATTGTAAAGAAACAGGAGGTCAAAAAGTACCAAGTCCCAAAGGATTGTATTATCCAAGACAATACTTGCAGGCATCCGACGAGATGTATAATGGAAAAGCTATTATGTGTAGAACCAAGAAGTATAAATATATTCGTCGGCTATATGAGGAGGATGAACTATATGATTTGGTAAAAGATCCAAAGGAGCTACAGAATGAAATTGATAATCCAGAATATAAAGAAGTTCTTATGGGGATGAAGGAAGACTTGTTAACTCATTATCAAGACACATGTGATGTAGTTCCAATAAAAAAAGATCAAAGAATGGAAAAGGAATTTAAAAAAATATTAATGGGAAAATAAGGAGATAGGTATGAATAAGAAAAGTTATGCAAAGGCTTCGTTTATCAATGTATTTAAATATTCATTTGGGGGATTAGGATCAAATTTAGCATTCTTTTTAGTTATGTCATATTTAACCTTTTTTTATACTGATATTTTTGGTATAGATAGTATGACAGTTGCAGGGCTTATGTTGATTTCACGTTTTATTGATGCTTTTACAGATCCGCTTATGGGGATGATTGGGGATCATACCATAAGTAAATGGGGAAAATATCGTCCATGGATTATTGCTGGGGCTCCATTATTAGGGTTTCTAATTTTCCTACTATTTACTGCTCCCAATCTTTCGCCGACAATGAAAGTGGTTTATGCTTATGTGGTTTATATTGCCTATTCACTAGCATCAACAGTAGTAAATATTCCATACCATTCTTTAACACCAGTTATGTCAAAGGATCCACAGCAAAGGACAGTAATAGTGTCATGGAAACAGGGAATGGGTACAGTAGCTCAATTTATAATTACAATATGGGCTTTACCTTTGGTTGAATTTTTTGGTGGAGGAACCAAAGGATGGGCCATATTTGGAGCATTAATAGGTATAATGACAACCATTGCTTTTTGGATATGTGCTTGGGGTGGAAAAAGCTATGATGTTTGTGAGATGGAAAACGGAGAATTGAAAAAAGGTGAAAAAGTTAACTTCTTAAAGGACATCAAGTACTTATTAGGAAATAAACCAATGCTTATGCTTATGATTGCATTTGGTACTGATGTTTTAGCGAATGCTACATATAGTGCAGTCAATGTATATTATTTCAAATATGTTTTGGATCGAATGGATTTGGTTCCCAAAGTTGCTTCTGTAATTTTATGGACAGGTATTATTGCAATACCAATTTTACCAATTTTAACAAAAATAATTGGCAAGAAAAAATTATATTGGTTAGGTAGTGCTTTTTCAATTATTCCTCTAGTAGTTATGTGGTTGCAACCACAAGCATCGGTAATGATGCTTATGACTATGATGGGAGTGTTTGGATTTATTTCAAAATTTCCTGCTTTTCTAGGATGGGCGATGCTTCCAGAGTGTTCCGATTATTCAGAATGGAAGTTTGGACAACGTGCTGATGGACTCATGTCTTCCTCTCTAACTTTTATTAACAAATTTGGTATGGCAATTGGAGGGTTTATTGCTAGTTTTTTCCTTGGACTAGTAGGTTTTGCAGCAAACCAAGCCCAGCCAGCCAATGTTCAGAATATGATTATTTTTCTACGATTTGGAATGCCAGTACTAGGATATCTTGCCTCATTAATATCAATGGCATTTTATGAAATTTCAGATCAAAAATATCAAGAAATTAGAGAAGATTTGGATGCAAGGGCAGATGAGAAATAAAGAAAAGTGATTATAAAATAAATTAGGAATTGCTAGTGTTTGTTAAAATCATAAGCAAAAGTGTTAACACGTAAACTTATATTATTCTGTATAATGGAAAAACTCCTGAGAACCTTGATATTATAAGGATTTCAGGAGTTATTTATCTGTGATGTTTTTG
The DNA here is from genome assembly GCA_018715425.1 of Candidatus Merdenecus merdavium. GTDB lineage: Bacteria > Bacillota > Clostridia > Lachnospirales > Lachnospiraceae > Merdenecus > Merdenecus merdavium. The sequence goes on along the minus strand of DVLR01000289.1, from coordinate 405 downwards.
TAACATCATATCATTCCTTTGTGTGTAAGTTTTTGTATTCCTTACCCCATGCCTCCATAGCATCTAAAATTGGTTTTAAACTATAACCAGTATCTGTCAAAGTATACTCTACTCGCGGTGGGACCTCTGCGTAAACTTTGCGCGTGAGAAGTTCACGTTCCTCCATTGAACGTAAATTGGCGGTTAGTACTTTCTGAGATATATTTCCAATAGATTTCTTTAACTCTCCAAATCTTTTTGTTCCATCTAGTAAATCACGAATAATTAATACTTTCCAACGGTCGCTAATGAGCATGAGTGTTGTTTCCACTGGACAAGCTGGTAAAAGTTTTTCCACTAAAATCCCTCCATTTTCCTTAATAGTTTCTAATTGGTAACTATGATACAAAAAGGTGCTTACTTTAC
>DVLR01000288.1 GCA_018715425.1 Candidatus Merdenecus merdavium | reverse complement strand
TGATTGAAAAAGCGAAAGCTAAGGGAGTTTCCATGCTTTTACCTGTTGATACTGTAGCGGCAAAAGAATTTTCTAATGATTCCGAATTTAGAGTTGTAGAAGGTAGTTTATCCGCTGATGAACTAGGTCTTGATATAGGTCCTAAGACTCAAAAGCTCTATGCTGATGCTGTTAAATCTGCTAAAACTGTTGTTTGGAACGGACCTATGGGCGTATTCGAAATGCCTAATTTTGCAAATGGAACCATTGCAGTTGCTAAAGCATTAGCAGAAATTGAGGGAACCACGATTATCGGTGGTGGTGATTCCGCTGCGGCTGTTAATATTTTAGGATATGGAGATAAAATGACTCATATTTCCACTGGTGGAGGAGCTTCTCTTGAATTCTTAGAAGGTAAAGAATTACCAGGAGTAGCAGCAGCTAACGATAAGTAATGCATTTTTGTGGCTTTTCAGTTATAATAAAAATATGTTATGAAGTTTTGATGTATCTTGAAGATTGACTAAGTTGTAAAGATGAAGATAGATAAGGGTAATGATAGGAGGAGAGAATATGCGTAAAAAAATTATAGCAGGTAACTGGAAGATGAATATGACACCAAGCCAGGCGGTTGCTTTGGTAAATGAATTAAAACCTTTAGTAGCTAATGAAGAGGTTGACGTGGTGTTTTGTGTACCAGCCATTGATATTATTCCAGCTATGGAAGCAGCCAAAGGATCTAATATCAACATCGGCGCTGAAAATATGTACTTCGAAGAGAGTGGAGCTTATACAGGGGAGATTTCTCCAGCTATGTTAACAGATGTTGGTGTTAAGTACGTGGTTCTTGGTCATTCAGAGAGAAGAGAATATTTTGCTGAAACGGATCAAACGGTTAATAAAAAAGTATTAAAAGCTTTTGAACACGGTATCACTCCAATTATTTGTTGCGGTGAAACTTTAGAACAGAGAGAGCAAGGAGTTACCATTGACTTTATCCGTCAGCAAATTAAAATTGCATTCTTAAATGTAACGGCAGATCAGGCCAAGAGTGCCGTTATTGCTTACGAACCTATCTGGGCTATTGGGACTGGTAAAGTTGCTACAACTGCTCAAGCACAGGAGGTTTGTGCAGCGATCCGCGCTTGCATAAATGAGCTATATGATGAGGCTACTGGGTCAGCGATCCGCATCCAGTATGGTGGAAGTGTTTCTGCTGATAGTGCGGCAGAATTATTTGCACAACCTGATATTGATGGTGGACTAGTTGGTGGAGCATCTCTTAAAGCAGATTTTGGAAAGATTGTAAATTATAAATAAGAATGGGAAGAGGAGCTACCAGCTATGCATTGCGTGTTGGTAGCTTTCTCTAGATTCAACGAGAAATGGAAGGTTTGTGTGAAACTATTATATTTTGTTTTTATCGTTCCTAAGATTGGTAGCAGTTATTAGTTGCAAGATTGAATAAAATGGAGTAAAATCATTTGTGAAAGGTTTTACTATTACGAAAAAGTATTTTTGAAAGTTCTGCATAATAGGTAAAATAAAGAGGAATGCAAATAGCTTGGTTTCTGGTAATTATGGATCAATAAAAGATAATCAAGAGATTAGGCTAGTGACTATAGAAGAGATAGATTGCAAATAGATAATATGGAGGAAAATGAACATGAGTAAAAAACCAACAGTTTTAATGATACTTGATGGATATGGATTAAATGATTCAATGAGGGGGAATGCCGTAAATGAGGCAAAGACACCTGTAATAGATGGACTAATGGCTAATTATCCTTTTGTAAAGGGATATGCAAGTGGCATGGCCGTTGGTTTACCAGATGGTCAAATGGGTAATTCTGAAGTTGGGCATTTAAATATGGGTGCTGGTAGAATTGTATATCAGGAATTAACTCGTATTACAAAGGAGATTCAAGATGGAGACTTCTTTAAAAACGAGGCATTTCTACAGGCCATTCAAAATGTAAAAGCGAATGATAGTTCTTTACACTTAATGGGTCTTTTATCTGATGGCGGAGTACATAGCCATAATAGCCACTTATATGCTTTATTAAAATTAGCAAAACAAGAAGGATTAGAAAAGGTCTATGTTCATTGCTTTCTTGATGGACGTGATACTCCACCAACTTCAGGCAAGAGTTATGTAGAAGAGCTGGAAGAAAAAATGGAGGAAATTGGAGTCGGTAAAATTGCTACAGTTAGTGGCAGGTACTATGCAATGGACAGAGATAATCGTTGGGATAGAGTGGAAAAAGCTTATCGTGCTATGGCAAATGGTATCGGCGAAAAAGCTACCAAAGGCTCTGCTGCTGTTCAACAATCTTATGATGCTGGACAAAATGATGAATTCGTTATTCCAACAGTTGTTGTGGAAAATGGAGTTCCAGTAGATGTTGTGAAAAACAGCGATTCTATTATTTTCTTCAACTTCCGACCAGATCGAGCAAGAGAAATTTGCAGAGCTTTCTGTGATGATAACTTTGATGGATTTGACCGCGGAGATAGAATGAATACTACATTCGTATGTTTTTCTGAATATGATGTAACGATTCCAAATAAAGAAGTTGCCTTTCATAAAGTATCTATTACAAATACTTTTGGAGAATTCTTGGCGGATCATAACATGACGCAAGCTAGAATTGCTGAAACTGAAAAATATGCCCACGTAACATTCTTCTTTAATGGTGGTGTAGAAACACCGAACAAAGGGGAAGATCGTATTTTAGTGAAATCACCTAAAGTAGCAACGTATGATCTGCAACCAGAAATGAGTGCTTATGAAGTAACAGACCATCTTGTGGAGGCTATTGTATCCGAAAAATACGATGTGATTATTGTAAACTTTGCAAATCCAGATATGGTGGGGCATACAGGTGTTGAAGAGGCTGCCATTAAAGCAATTGAAGCCGTGGATCAATGTGTTGGTAGAACTGTGGATGCAATTAAAAAGGTGGATGGACAGATGTTCATCTGTGCAGACCATGGGAATGCAGAACAGTTGATTGATTATAAGACAGGCGAGCCATTTACAGCTCACACGGTTAATCCAGTTCCATTTATCCTGGTAAATTACGATGAGAACTATAAGTTGAAAGAAGATGGATGTTTAGCAGACATTGCCCCTACATTAATTGAAATGATGGGTATGAAACAACCAGAGGAAATGACGGGTCACTCATTATTGATAAAGAAATAATATTTTAGATTTACAAAGGCCGTTTCTATAAAGGTGGGAACGGCCTATATCTTTTTGGATGATTTGGATTTCGTTAGCTGATCCATATTTTTTTAGGATAGCACTTCATCAATCTAACGAGATAAACTGCAAATAAAATAAAAGAATGTAATGAGGAAGCTTAGATGTTGGGAACAGTTGTAAATGTAATAGCAATCATCTGTGGAGGAACTTTAGGGTTGCTTTTGAAAAAAGGGATTCCTGAAAGGATAGGGGATACCGTAATGAAAGGATTAGGTCTCTGTGTATTATATGTGGGAATTACAGGGGCCATTAAGGGAGAGAATACCTTAGTTATGATCCTTTCGATTGTATTGGGAGCTTTCATTGGTGAAGGAATAGAGTTAGATGATAAACTCAATCAATTGGGAAAAAAGTTGGAAGATAGATTAAAAAAGGATGGTAGTAAAAATTCCATAGCAGAAGGCTTTGTTACGTCTAGCTTATTGTTTTGCGTTGGAGCATTAGCAATTGTAGGGCCCTTACAAGGGGGATTACAAGGGAATTATGAAACACTCTATACGAAGTCAATGATTGATGGAATAACTGCCATAATCTTTGCATCATCTTTAGGTGTTGGAGTATTATTTTCATCTGTTTTAGTATTTCTATA